>JAOUFX010000061.1 GCA_029857975.1 Deltaproteobacteria bacterium
CGAAATAAGCGGGCCATAAGCTGCAAAAAGTTGCCGCGGTGGATGCCGCGGCAACCTTAAGGCAGCCCCGAAACAAACCTATAGAGCGCAAGTTGGGCAGGAAATTTCCTGCCTTTTTTATGGAAATATCGGCATGGCCGAACGGCGGTGGGTCCCAGAGATTAAAGGTAAGAAACGGACCATCAGCGGCAAATGGGCGATACTTTATTCGCTGGTGGCCGCATTCATGGCGACCTGGTATATGTATACCTCGGGTTTTGGTATCGTATCCACTGAGACCAACCGCGGCTTCTACCTCTTATTTACCTCTGTCCTGGTTTTTCTTTTTATTCCAGCAACCAGCCGCTCTCCGATCCACCGCCCCAGTGTATTTGATATCATTTGCATCATCCTGATAACGGCCTCCCTCGGGTACTGGATGGATCAGTACGCCGAATACGCCATGAACCGGGTCAGCTCACCCAGTGTCTGGGACCTGACCATGGGAGTCCTGGCCATTGGGATGATTATCGAAACCGCCCGTCGAGCCCTGGGTCCGGTCATCCCTATTCTGGCGGGCATCTTCATGGCTCAACTCTATTTCGGTCCTTACCTGCCGGGGAAGATGAGCCATGCCGGCATGTCCTTAGAGCGGATCATCGAATTCACTTTTTGCACTCAAGAGGCGATGTTCGGAGTGATCACCGCCACCTTTGCAACCTTTGTTTTCCCCTTCATGGTTTTCGGAGCTTTTCTGGAGCGCAGCGGGGCGGGCTTATTTTTTATGGAGCTGGGGAAGGCCCTGACCGGCAGATGGCGGGGAGGGCCGGCCAAGATCGCGGTGGTAACTTCAGCCCTATTCGGCTCCATTTCCGGATCGTCGGTTGCCAACGTGGTAGCCACTGGCGCTTTCACCATCCCGATGATGAAGCGCACCGGTTTCCGGCCCTCAGTTGCCGGGGCTATTGAGGCAATCTCCTCGACGGGAGGACAATTCATGCCACCCATCATGGGAGCGGGCGTTTTCATTCTGGCCACGCTGATCGAAATGGATTACCTCAAAATCGCCCTGATGAATGTCATTCCCGCCTTGATCTATTTCATTTTTGTCCTCCTCATGGTTGACCTGGAAGCGCTGCGCTCAGGATTAAAGGGTCTTCCGGTGGAGGAAATTCCCAAAGTATCCGAAGTACTCAAAAAGGGGTGGCATTATTTTTTGCCGCTGGTCATCGTATTGGGAATCTTGTTCTACGGATATACCCCTGAGGTGGGAGCCTTTTGGGGGACGGTCTCTGCCCTGGCTTTGTCCTGGATTCGGAAAGAGACCCGAATGGGTCCGAGGGATATTTTTCAGGCTCTCGTTTCCGGGGCGGGTTCGAATACTTCCGCAGGAGCGGCCATTGGGTCTTTGGGCATCATTATCGGCGGGATCGTTCTTTCCGGATTGGGACTAAAATTTTCCGCCTTGCTGGTGGAAGCCGCCGGGGGAAGCCTTCTCCTTTGCGTGATTATGGTGATGATTATTTCGATCATCATCGGGATGGGAAGCAGTACGACCGGTTCATATATTATTCTTTCCGTGGTGGCAGCGCCGGCATTAATTTATCTCGGGGTGCCCCCGGTGGCAGCCCACCTGTTAGTTTTCTACGCAGCCTGCCTCTCCAACGTAACTCCGCCGGTGTGCGTGTCGGCTTTTGCGGCAGCCGCCATCGCCCAAGCCGACCCGATAAAAACCGGCTTGGCGGCATTGAAATTTGGTTTTGCTCTGATCTTTTTGCCCTTCGCTTTTGTTTATCGAACTCCCCTGTTGCTCATGGGATCTGCTTTTGAAATTGCCTATAGTACAGTTATATCCCTTATAGGGTTCATGGCCTTCGCTATGGCCATTCAAGGGTCTGACTTCTTCCATCCCACCATCAGCCTGAAGAAAAGAATTTTATTCGGCGTCGCCGGGGCGTTGATTCTTTTTCCGTCGAAGATGTGGGTGGATGGAATGGGGTTCACCCTCCTTATGGCTGGATGGCTTCCAACTTTAATCCTGCGGCGTCAAGTCCCGGTTCAATCAAAAATGGGATGATGGGTGGCTGCTGAATCCCACCCCATATACCTTGGCCTTGAGTCCCCTCCTCTCCGTGTCCTTTCAGCTCAGACTTTGAACCTTGGCCCTTAAGCCCAACACCAATTTTTCATTTTTTTCCTTTTGACACTTCGGTTCGTCCATGTTAAAAAATAATCCGGTTTCTAAAGGCCTATAGGCGTTTTTTAAAAGGAGTTTCTTATGTTTTGGGAAAGAGACATCGAGACGATGCCCCGCAAGGAGCTGAACCGCCTCCAGGTCAGCCGCCTTAAAAAGACTTTGAAGCAGGCGGGGCATTCGCCCGCTTATGCCAAGATTTTTAATGCCCACCGCATTACACCGGAAAAGATCAAGACCCTGGATGATTTAAAGCGTTTGCCCTTCACCACCAAGGAAGACCTCAGGAAGCACTTCCCTTATGGTTTTGTTACCGTCCCCAAGGAAAAAATTGTCCGGGTCCACTCTTCTTCCGGGACCACGGGCAGGGCTACAGCCGTATTCCACACTTTAAAAGATCTGGAAGGATGGGCCGACCTGGTCGCCCGCTGCATGTTTATGTCCGGTGTGCGCCGGGGGGATGTCTTTCAGAATATGGTGGGTTACGGTCTTTTTACGGGTGGGCTGGGATTCCAGTACGGAGCGGAGCGTCTGGGGGCCCTGACCATTCCTTCCGGATCGGGAAATAGCAAGCGGCAGATTACCCTCATGGGGGACTTTGGAACCACCGTAATTCACATCATTCCCAGCTATGCCCTCCATCTTTGGAAAGTATTTGAAGAAATGGGTCTTGATCCCAAGGGAGATACTCACCTACGAATTGCCTTGATTGGGGCCGAGCCTCACTCCGATGCTACCCGCCAAAGAATAGAAGAGATGTACGGCGTAGAGGCTTTCAACTCCTATGGGCTGTCCGAAATGAACGGACCGGGAGTGGCCTTTGAGTGTCCTGAAAAATCGGGCATGCATTTCTGGGAGGATCATTTTATCGTCGAGGTCATCGATCCGAAAACCCTCAAACCCCTACCCGAAGGGGAAGAAGGAGAGTTGGTTTTTACCACTTTAAGGCGTGAGGCCATGCCTTTGATCCGCTACCGCTCCAAGGATTTGGCAGCTATATTCCCCGAGCCTTGCCGTTGCGGTAGGATCCATCGCAGGATCAGCCGCATCAAGGGGCGCAGCGACGACATGTTTATACTTAAAGGAGTCAATATCTTTCCCCTGCAAATTGACACGGTCTTGATGACCCTCGCCGAGGTGGGTACCAACTATCAGGTTGTCCTGGAGCGCGAAAATTTCGAGGATAAAATGATCGTGCAGGTGGAGGTTCGCCCGGAATTTTTCAAAGGCGACCTGCGGCAACTGGAAAGACTGCGCAGGCAAATTACGGAATCCTTAAGATCTGAGATTTTGGTTACACCCAAAGTGGAGCTGGTGGAACCGGACACCCTGCCCAGGAGCGAAGGCAAGGCTGTGCGCGTCATCGACCGGAGAGAGATGTGAAAATTATTAGCCACAGAGGTCACCGAGGACACCGAGATAAATAAAGGCCAAAATCAAGAAAAAAATATTGGACGCAGATAAACGCCGATTTTCAGGATTCAAACAAAAATGATGTAAGATACAAAGTCCAATGCTAAAGAAAGTTGAATCGGATCCTTTTTTAATAATATTTTATCCGCTTTTATCTGTGTAAATCTGCGTCCTAATGAAATGTTTTAGGAGGTCGAAATGGCTCATCAGATTTCCGTCTTCGTCGAAAACAAACCCGGCCGACTGGAGCGGGTAACCGAGATTCTGGCCAAAGCCAAGGTGAACATCCGGGCCTTCACGGTTTCCGGAACCTACGAATACGGCGTGATGAAGTTCTTGGTGGATAAGCCTGATAAGGGCCTGGAGGCGCTGAGCTCTCAAGGCATTCCGGCCAACAAGCGGGAAATTCTGGCGGTCCTTATGGATGATCGGCCAGGGGGATTATACCGCATCGCCAAGGTATTTGGCCAACGGAAGATGAACGTTGAAGACGCCTATGGCTTCGTGATTCAGGATAAGAAACAGGCCGTTCTGGTCGTGGACGTGGAAAAGATCGCCGAGGCCAAAAGGGCCCTCAAAGAAGAAGGGCTTACGACCCTGAGCGATCAGGAAATCTATTCTTTATAAAGCGTTTATTTATGGGACGCAGATTCACCCTGTTAGATGCTTGCTATCTTACAGGGTAAACGCGGATTTGCAGGAGTAGATAAAAAATATTTTCTGCGTTCATCAGCGCCCAAAAAGAGGGGCGCGATGGAGCGACCCAAAAAGGGGAAAGGAAAATGAGGCAACAACAAGAGGTTATCGGGACCTCCAAATGGGAGCTGGATACGCCTTGTCTGGTAATCGAAAAGGATATTTTGAAAAAAAATATTCAAACCATGCAGGCCCACGCGAATGCTTGCGCAAAACAAATTCGCCCGCATGCCAAAACCCACAAATGCTCTCATATCGCCCAGATGCAGATGGAGGCTGGATGCACGGGGATATGCGTGGCCAAAGTTGCGGAGGCTGAAGGCCTCGTGGAAAAAGGGTTTCAGGGGGTGGTCATTACTTCTCCAGTGGTCACAGACTATAAGATCGAGAGGCTTATGAAGTGCCTGTCCCGCGACCGGGAACTCATGGTAGTTGTGGACAACGCCGGGAATGCCGGGAGGCTCAATGCAGCAGCGGAGAAGCATGGTTTGAAACTGAATATTCTGGTAGACCTTGATCCCGGCATGGGACGTACAGGTGTTCCATTTTCTGAAGGGTTGGCTTTAGGGAAATTGATCGACAACCTTCCATCGCTGCGCTTGTGCGGGGTTCAATGTTATGCCGGCCATGTTCAACATATTTCTTCGTTCGCCGAACGTTCTCGCGCATCCTTAGATTGGATGAAGCAAGCCGCCGAAGTTGTCGGACAATTTCGTGCCAGTGATTTGCCCTGCAAGATTTTCACCGGGGCCGGTACGGGAACCTTTGAAATCGATTGCCGGATACCCGAGCTCACCGATTTGCAGGTAGGCTCCTATACCATGATGGACGCCGAGTACATAAATATTGGCTCATCCCAAGACCCATCACGATTCACCCAATTCCCCCCGGCCTTGACCCTCCTCACTACCGTGATCAGTGTGAATCGCCCTAATTTTGTTACCGTGGATGCCGGCCTGAAGGCCCTCTATCATCACGGGGGAACTCCATACGTTTTAAATCCATCCGGGTCTGGTTTTCAATATGAATGGTTCGGTGACGAGCAAGGGAGAATCATTACACCCAACTCATCTCCCAAGCTTTCCCTCGGGAAAGTATTGGAACTGGTTGTTTCGCACTGCGATCCTACCGTCAACCTTTTTGATGTATTGTATGTCATCCGCAATGAAATCGTTACCAACATCTGGCCGATCGACCTGCGGGGGAGATGTCAGTGATAAGCAAAAAATCAAGGCGATTCCATCCTTTCGCCGATAGGATTTACGGAAAATGCCAGTAGCAACGGGCAAGGGATAGCCGTATATTCTGCCGGTCTCCTATCCCAAGTTGCCGGATCAGAGATTATCCGCCAATCCGATCCCATCCGGCGGTTTCATCTTAAGCTACAAAATGGCCTTTTGATTCTTCTTAATCTCGAATCCTTCTCAACTCCATAATCAAGGGGTTGACGGGATCCGGGCAGGCCACATGGGCAAGGTCTTTGTCTTCCTCCCAGGGCATTTCTCCCCCGAAACGGAGAACGCGCCAGGAGGGAAAAACCGCATGGAAGGCCGAAGGGCAAAGAGCTTTCCCATCTTCCCTGTAACCCAGAGTAAAATCCTTACTCAAATCGAATTCCTGACCCACCTTGTGCCCAGCGTTACAGGTTCCCTTAACCGAGACAATCTTTAAAACGACTCTTGCTGGATTGGCCATCATAATCCTCCTATGATTTAATGATCGGCAATATGTTTTGGTCTTTTTTCCATGCAGGTAATTTAATTGAATAGGAAATTGCTTTTTAGGCCCGGATTCACCCTCTTAGATGTTTATTATCTAACAGGGATTATCAGTGGTTATCTGTGCCAATCTGCGTCCTATTAAATTTAATGTTGTTGCCCAGCAGGAATTTAAAAAAATTAAACTTTTAAGAAGTCGTTATCCTGCTTAAAAATGTCTGTAAGTTCAAATTCCATCTTTTAAAGCTAATGTCTCCTCTATCCTCCTTAAGGCCTGCATTGACTCTTGGGCAATGATTTGTGGGCCGGGAGAGAAGTCGAACACTTCCAGAGACACCCATTGGTCATAATTCATATTTTTTAGTTTTTGAAAAGCCTGGACATAGTCTTTTACACCATTCCCGGAACCCAGATATTTTCCGTCCATTTCCTGGACATGAACATGATGGATATGTCTAAAGTGTTTAGCAATGAGTACGTGAAAAAGCTCGGTTTCATCCACAGTATTATGGAAATCAAACATGGTCTGAATGGCGGGGTGATGGATTTCATGCAAAAGTTTCACCGCTTCTCCCATCGTGTTGACCACATCGGTCTGATTGTGTCCCAGCGGTTCGATTAAAATCTTAACCTGGCGGTTGGCAGCATGGTCGGCAACCCGCCGCAGACCATCGATCAAATATTTTGTTGCCTCTGCAAGGGGAAGGCCTCCTGCGGTACTTCTGCCTTGAGGCGACCCGAATACCATAACCGGGCCGCCGAGATCACCGCAAAAATCGATTAGCTTGCCGATGTATTCCCATGTCTTGCGCCGGATCTCTTCATCCGGAGTGGTGGCATGCAAACCGGAGGGCGGGGGCGTTAACAGCCAGTGAAGGCCCGCGCATTCCAGCCCGGCATTTTTCATGGTTGCGGCCATCTCTTTCCGACGGATGGGAGAAAGATCATTGATCCCTTCGCGGACGAGGGTAAAAGGAGCAATCTCAATCCCTTTATAGCCGGCCTGGGCAGCAAGCTCGCATTGCTCCTGCCAGTTCAAGCCTTGGAGGAACTCGTTGCAGATTGCATATTTAAATCCATTCCATTCCATGCCCATACCTGGTGGCTTCGTAAAAAGTTAAAAAAGCCGTCCCCCCTGCGCAAGCAGGAGTCCAGACTCTGCCCCTGCGGAAGCAGGGAACTATTTACAAAATCAAACTGGATTCCTGTTTTCCCATGAAACCCTGGATTCCGGCTGGCCGCTCTACTCCATACGCACTTGTACTCCAGCCAGTTCTTCCCATTGGGTGATCACCACCGGGTAATACTTTTTGTTTTTTCCTGCCGCCCGAACACTTTCGTAGATCTGCATAGCTAAAGCCGCGATGGGGAGCGGGACATGCAAGCCCCTTCCGGTCTCCAAGGCCAGCCCCAAGTCTTTCATCATGTAGTCGACTGAAAAGCGCCCCTCTTCAAAAATCCCTTTTAATACCGATTGCCCGACCTGATTCTTTAAGGCAAAGCTTCCAGCCGACCCCTCACAAAGGGCTTCATATAACGACTTCGGTTTCACCCCGGCTTTCACTCCCAGGACCAGGGCTTCAGCAAGGAGGGCTACGGTTCCACCTAAGATGAGGTTGTTGATCATTTTTACCACGTGGCCGCATCCTGTCTCCCCTACGTGGAAAATGTCCGTACCCATAGCTTTTAAGACATCCAGACATTCTTCCAGGACTTTTTTTTCGCCACCAACGAAAATGCTCAGGGTTCCTCCGACGGCGGCCGGCACTCCCCGGGCTACAGGGGCATCCAACATGGCAACCTCTTTCGTACTCAGGGCCGCGGCAACCTCCCGGCTGGTGATGGGATCGATCGTGCTCATTTCTATTAATGTAGCCTTGGTCTTAATTCCTTCGATCACCCCTCCTTTCCCGAGAACGGCGGCGCGTACATCCGCAGGCCCGGGTAGGATCGTGATGATCACCGGGCAATGAGCGGCCACCTCGCGGGATGATGCGCAGGCTCGAGCTCCCTGGGATATAAGCGGTCCCATTTTTTCCTCGACGAGGTCATACACCCAGAGAGAAAATCCCTTTTTAATCAGGTTCAACGCCATAGGTTTTCCCATGGCTCCGAGGCCGATGAATCCGATAATTCTTTCCATAACCCCTCCTTTCAACCGGGTCTGTTCTCAGGAGTGCAAAGTGCGTTTCAGCTCTTGCAACTTTTCTTCCAAAGGTTTCCCGTCTTTTTCCTTTCCTTGCTCCTTCAGCCACTGCAAAGAATCTTTAACCGCCTGCTCCAACCGGGGAAGAACCTCCTTCTGAAAATAACGACGTACATCTTCCCCCGAACGCTTGAGTTCCCGGATCCACCCATCCATCTGTTCTTCCAACTCTTTTTGCCATTCTTTCTTCGCCAGACGTCGGAATTCTTTTTCCAGGCGGTCAACCGCATCCTGGAAAAGTTTCGACCAGCCCAGGAGCTCGTGGTTTCCCTTTTCCAGCATAATGGAAAAAGAGGTGCTCCCTTCCACCACGCTACCATCGGGAAGAGGCTTCCCTTCCCCCTTCAATTGAACCATCGTGACCGATTGATTTCCAGGTTTATTAGGATCGGCCTGAATAAGAAACCGGCTTAGATTGGTTACGTTATGGCGGAAGTCATTTTTAATTGTGAGGGGAACAAGCGTGCGCCCTCTGGAGTTCCTCTCCAAGGATCCTACGGAGCCGATAACTTTATTTTCCCAATAGACCCGATCTCCCGATTTCAGCCCCTCGGCACGGTCATACATTACCATCACCCGGTAGTGGCCGGCACAGGATAAAAGCCCCATGCCCAGAAGCAGGATAAATAAAAACAGAGAAATTTTTTCTTTCATTTTATTATCCCCTTCAACCAAAACAGCTTTAAGCTTCAAAATAGCATATTTCCTTCAACATTAATTCAAAAAATCAAAACATTCTCCCCTCTAATTCTGATCAGCGGAGGAGGAAGAGGGCTAATGCCCAAGCAAAGAGCAGAGCGGCAGCCATCCTGAATCCTTGAGGGATAAGGCTCATCCAAATAACCCGTCTTAGACTGGCGCCGAAATACTCATTTCCAACCACCATGCAGATGTGCACTGGAGAATGGGTTTGTCCGATGGCGTTAGTCGTCATCATGATGATAACGTAAGGTAGGGCGTGTGTCCCTTGGGGGAGTAAACCAAGCAACAAAGGGAATACCATTCCTACGGCTACTAACTCCATCCCGGTGGCTAAACCGGTAATCAGAGGCAGGGCGAAGGCCAATATTCCAACGGGGATGCCATAGCCGGGGAGAATGTGGGCTAATACACCGATAAGCCCGGAATTCTCCAGGAGGGTTTTAAAAATCATGACCGCAGCCAGAATAAAAAGGAGCTGGGGGCGGATTCCTTTGAGAATCATTTTTTTTAACATGTCGGCTGAAACCTTTTGGGTCAGCAGCCCGAAGAGCAGGCCGACAGCCATAGCA
>JAOUFX010000854.1 GCA_029857975.1 Deltaproteobacteria bacterium
CGCCGCGTTGGAACTGGCCGCGAAGCTTGCCGCGCGCCGGTAAAAAGCGCTCCCATTTCTTTCTATCTGCTCGGCCATCAGGAAGATCTCATCGGCATTGAAATGGATACTCACGCCCTTCCTCCTTTCCCTGTCAGCACGGCCCAAGGAGTCTTCATAGAAGCCAGAAAAAAAATTATCAGCCGCTCAATGCTGATTCAATGGATTAGCTTTAAAAAAAGGGCAACCCTGAGAGTCCAGGATACGAAAAAGATCCTAAAAATATTATCCTGGGTTTGCTAACCAATTTCAAGAACTAAAAGTTAGATACAGAGTTCGTCGAAATGAAAGCTTTAGAAGCGCCCCTTCTCCACTTTTTTTTCGGCAAGGGAGCTGGAGCGGGTTTCCATAACCTCTTCTATTTCCTCCCGGTCCCGGAGGTCAACGCCGGATTCCGCCTCCACAAGAGATATGACTGAGATGCGCCGCAGGATCTGCAGCGACAAAACATCGGGGGGCTCCCGGTTCTCGTCAATGAATCTCCTGATTTCGGCCAGTTCGGACTCCTTAAAGTCCCAGCGGCACCGATCTAAAATCCTTTCCCAGACGGATTCTTTCAGACTCCCGTAGGCCTGGAGGGGGGTCTCTCCCTCCTCGATCGACTCGGCCACCTCTCCCAGCGCCTCCAGAGAGATGCTCGCCACTTCCTCTCGGAAGGCTTGGATGAATCTCTGCACCTTCTCCTTGGGCACAAGGGAAAGTTCCTTGTCGGCAGCAATCTGTTTGCCAAGATCATCTTCCTGAATCTTCAGGGACTTATTGAATATCTGTAATCTTCCCGGAAAGATCTCGTAAAAAGCCGGCTGGTCCAGGGCCGTTTTGGTTCGACGGACAAGGAACTTTCGTTCAGCGCTTTCGGCAAAAAAGTAGGTCACCCGCATTAGTTCGTAGGAAGGCTTTTCGCTGATGCAGGAATCGGTCTTAATAAAGAGCTTTTCCATCGGGTGGCCGCGATGGGCAGTCAGGAAATCCTTGACCCTGGCGAGATCCGCGTTGTTCCATTCTACTCCTGGAAGAGTGTCGGCCCGGCCCAACTCGAAGCCGCCGTAATTGGGAATCACCTGATTGCAGGCCGTACAGCGGATCAGCTCTTTAATCATTTTTCAAATCCTTGAAATACGCCAAGCGTCACCATCCCGTCGCCATAAAAACCAGATCCCTTTAAAGCCAGGGTAGGCCCTTGAAAACAGATGGGAGCGATATAATAGTCCAGATAAAAACAGACTCATCGCAGCCTCTTGAAGTTTTGAGTTTAGGGTAGGAAGTTTTTATAAACGAGGGAAACTTGTTGTTTTGAATTGTAGCAAAGGCGATGATTCTGTCAACCAGATTTTTGTCTTACCTCGGCGCCAAATCCACCAGCCCAGGTGCAATAACGGTGAAACGGCCAATCAGCACAGACTAGATTATGGATTCCTAATTATCATAGCAATCAGGATAGTGCCGTATTTGCGACAACGACTTGATCCATTTTGTATTTCCATTTGAAAATCACAGGCATTTGATTTACCTCGTCGATGTAACGAAGGATCCGCCCTTTGAGGTCGGGTTTGGAATCCACCCGAATATGTCTTAAATAGGATCGGGTAGCCTTGCTGAAAAAGGTTTCAATGATATTGAGCCAAGAGCCATGGGTCGGAGTAAAGATGAACTCGAAGCGATTTGGAACCGTAGCCAAGTACCGTTTCGTTTCCTTGGAAATATGAGAGGAGTGGTTATCTAGGATGATCCGGATTTTGATTTCGGGTGCATAAAAACGGTTGAGCGTTTTGAGAAAATCAACAAATTCGTCACTTCGATACGTGTCCTGAACATCTCCATGGATATGGCCGGAGAGAAGGTCGATGGCGGCCAAAAGAGAAACGGTGCCATGCCTTTTATATTCGGAGTCGCGCGCCAGGGATGGATATTTGCCCGGAACAGGTGGAAGATCCGGGGCCACATTCTG
The DNA here is from genome assembly GCA_029857975.1 of Deltaproteobacteria bacterium. The sequence goes on from JAOUFX010000854.1 coordinate 1,988, forward strand.
AATCGCTTGGATGCCCGGTTTTTCATCGAAAGAAAGCACAGCGGTATAAAAACTTTCTCCAGAGGTCCTCATCATTTCTACTTCTTTGTAGGTTAGAAGAACTTGGGCCATTTTTAGTTCGAACTCGGGATCTCGACGTTTGTCGTAATTGGGTGAAGGGGTAGTGAGTTGAAATATCTTACATCAAATCCATATCGATATGATACAATGCGGCACAACTAAGGGGGAAAGAAAAATGGCCTATCGATATGGGAGCCGTTATCAAATGAGGTTATTACCCCAGAGTATTGAAGAGTATGTAGCCG
>JAOUFX010000857.1 GCA_029857975.1 Deltaproteobacteria bacterium
CTTACTGCCCCCTCCTCACGAAGGGTTTGGCTTTATTGGGTGACGCGTCATCTTTTTATCAAGAAATGTCACATCTGTCAATCAAACAATTTCATTAGGTTAATATACCAATACAGGAAATGATATTTATCAATTACGCATTGAATTCTTGGGGATTACCCTAAAAACAAGAGGTCAGGAAGGAAGAGGTGAGCTCAACTGGCACTGTCCACAAAGTCTAACCCTGACTTTCAAAAATTTTTTGCGATCAACATAAGAAATACAGCCTCCAAATGCGCGAATTGCAGGCGCGACCTTCAATCTACAAAAAGTTTCCCGCTTTTTTAAGGAGTTTTTTTAATTTTAAGGGGGAGGATCGTCAACCCTCATGCTACCAGCTTCTGGGTCTTCAAGACCTCGCCCCGTATACTGATGATAACCTGGCTTAGGGGAATTTTTTTGCCGGATAACTCCAGTCCCTTTTTGACCAACATGGGTAGCCCCTGACAGCAAGGAACTTCCATGGTGACCACTTCAATAGATTTAATTCCGGCCGTGTTGAAAATGTCGGCAAACTTCTGGATGTAGGTCTGGGCGTCGTCAAACTTGGGGCACCCGACCATGACTGCTTTTCCCTTTAGAAAGTCCCGGTGAAAGTTGGGATAGGCAATGGGGGTGCAATCGGCGGCTATCAGCAGGTCAGCTCCCTTGAGAAATGGCGCGGTTGGGGGTACCAAGCGAACCTGCACCGGCCAATGGGCAAGGGCCGATTGGGCACTTGGGTGCGAAACAGGCTGGTTGGCTTCCTGACATGTTTCCGCCGGAGCAAAGCTCTGAATTTGAGCGGAAGGACAGCCGCAAGCCATGGTTGCCGGCTCTTCGTGGTGAGCCTCTCCTTTTGATTTCAGGTGCTCTTCTACCGCTTTCTCGTCAAAATCCTCTGCTTCCCTTTCGATGACCTGGAGGGCGTCATTCGGACATTCGCCAAGACAGGCTCCCAATCCATCGCAGAATTTCTCGGCAATGAGCCTGGCCTTACCGTCTATGATTTGTATGGCGCCTTCGGCGCAGGAGGGGACACATACCCCACAGCCGTCACATTTTGTTTCGTCGATTTTGATGATCTTCCGTTTGATTTTCATTTCTCTCTCCTTTTATTATTCTTGCCACAGAGGACGCGGAGAACATAAAACGCCATGCGCATAGCGCTCAGCGCTTAGCGATTCTCTGTGATCTCTGAGGCTCAATTTAAAAATATATTCCGGGCCAGTTGGCGGCCGCTTTCGGTCAGAAAATTTCTTTCGATCATTCCGGAAAGTTTTTCTGGGGCCAACTTGGTTTCCTGCTGATTTTCCTCCAGGTTGACGATCATGTCCGCATCATAAACCACCTTGAAATTGGTGGTCTCTTCCGAGCGGGGATGATGATGATGGCCGATGATGTCGCAAACTTCTCCAATCAGATCTGGGCTGGCTCCCAATTTGGTCAAGATTTCACGGGCGATGGCTGGCCCAAGCTCTTCCTGATATTTGGCCTCCGTACTCTGGTATCGGGCTTCAGCGTCTTTAATGCCGATGTCATGGAGATACGCGGCAGAGAGAGCAATGGCCGGATCCCCCTTCTCTTCTTTTACGATCTGCTCCGCATACCGGGCGACTTTGGTGGCATGGCCGATCCGCTTGAAATCCTTCTTAAAATATTGCTTCATCTCGATGGCTACTCGGTCTTTCAACAGTTCGTTTCGTTGAGCCAAAACTTCCGGCGGCAGTTCACCCAGGCATTGTTCGGCATATTTGCAATAGGCCGCGCAGCCAAAGTCCATCTTGGGGTTCACCAGCTTATTGCCGCATTTCTTGCAGCGGCGGGTGGACTCGTCCTTGAAAAATTCCACTGAGCTGCCGCAGTGGGGGCAGGTGACCTCATAGATTGCCCCAGGTTTCCAGTAGCGACTGTCTTGTCCCGGACATCTCATTTTTTTCTCCTGTTTTTTCCACCGCAGAGCGCGCAGAGAACGCGGGGAATATTTAGTTTCCAGCCAATTCATTTGACCTTTGATTTCTTGAATTCCATTTTTATTCATCCTATGCATGCGCAGCAGCCTCTGCAGTACAGTGGTTTTTTTGCCTTTTAACCTTAATGCAAATTCATCTCAGCGTTCTCTGCGATCTCCGCGGTGAAAATGCCTTTATCCCAGGATTGCTTTCAAATCCGCATCTGGAGTGGTAATCGGCTTGATGTCGAAGGTCTTCACCAGGGTATCGAGCACATTGGGCGAAAGAAACGCCGGAAGGCTGGGACCGAGGCGAATATTT
>JAOUFX010000856.1 GCA_029857975.1 Deltaproteobacteria bacterium
TCCGGGTGGATAAATATTTTTCCATCATGTTCATCCTGGGAAGCGCCCTGGCCGGTTTGGGAGGCGTTCTCTATGCGCCGATCAGCGCGGTCCACCCCTACATGGGGCTTTCCGTTCTCCTGCTGGCGTTTGCCGTGGTGATCGTGGGGGGCATGGGAAACCTGCGTGGAACCTTTATCTCCGCCTTCTCCTTAGGCATGGTCATGGCCATCACCGCCCGCTACTGGTCGCAGGGGGCGGAGACCATGGTGTTCATCGTTATGGCCATCGTCCTGATATTCAGACCCATAGATATTTAAAAACGTTAAACCCGAATTTCAAAGCCTGAAATACGAAACAATAAATAAATTTCAAATTTCGATATTATTACTCTTTCGGGACAGGAAAATTAAAAACCCTTGGAATTCTTAATCAAATAAGCAAGAAAGTGAAAGGAGGATTTCCATGAAGGGGGTTTGGGGAAAAGTATTGAAGGTTGACCTGACCAATAGCATCTGTAAAGCCGAGACCTTACCCGATATAGTGTATGAATATTTTCTGGGGGGAGCGGGTCTGGCCGCTTATTATATGTGGAAAGAATGCCCGGCCGGCACAACCGCTTTCAATCCCGCTAACCGGCTTACTTTTGCCGGCGGGCCCATGACGGGTTTGAAGCAAACCGGTGCCGCCAAATGGACGGCCGGGGCGATTTCCCCCTCCATCAACCTGAACGCCGATTCGGCGGCCACAGCCAGCTTCGGCATTGAAATGAAAGAAGCCGGATTCGATGCCATCGTCGTTCACGGCCGATCCGAAAAGCCGGTCTATTTAGTGGTCGAGGATGGGAAAGCCAAGCTCAAGAGCGCCCAGAAGATGTGGGGGAAGAACGCATACGAGACCGAGGATATAATCAAAGATGCGGAAGGAGGGGACTTTGAAGTCGTTACGATCGGGCAGGCCGGAGAGCGGCTTGTCCGCTGTGCGAACATTCAAACCCGGAAAAAATCGTTCCTCGGCCGCTGCGGCTTGGGGGCGGTGATGGGGTCCAAGTTCTTCAAGGGGATTGCAGTTCGCGGCTCTCAGAATTGCCCGGTTCATGACCCGGCCGAGATCAACCGGCTCAACAAGGAAATCAACCGCAAGGTGGCCGAGTTGGACGCCGCCCAACCGGAATTTCTGCAGTTCAAACGTTTGGGAACAGCGGGAGCGACCCAGCTCTTCGCCCCTCAGGGCAACCTGCCCATCAAGAATTATTCTTTAGCGAACTTTCCGAGCGGAGAGAAAAATCTGCATGGAACCGAGTATGTGAAGAAGCTGAATGCAAAGCCCTGGCCGTGCAAATACTGCGTCATGCAATGCCATAACCTTTGTGAGGTCAAGAAAGGACCTTATGCCTACAAAGGGAAGGGGCCGGAATACGAGTCCTTTGCCATGATGGGCTTCAACACCATGGTGGATGACATTGAAGCCGTGGCCTATGCCTGTGAACTGGCAAACCTGTACTCCATGGACTGCATTTCCTTAGGGGTCATTATTGCCTTCGCGATGGAATGCTATGAAAAAGGAGTCATCAGCCAGAAAGACACCTACGGTCTGGACCTGAAATGGGGCAACGCCGAAGCCCTTGTGGAGATGACGAAGAAGATCGGGGAACGCGCGGAGGGTTTGGGATACCTTCTGGGCGAGGGCTGCAAGATTGCCGCCGACAACCTGGGTAAGGGTTCGGATGCTTGGGCCGTTCAAATGAAGGGCCAGGAGATTGCCGCCCACAACTGGCGGGCCCAGTATATTTCGGCGCTTAACTACTGCACGGGGGTGGCTTCCGGTCCCAACCACGAGCGGGGGAATTCCCAGCATATCTGGGTCGGCCACGTCAGGCTGCCGGAATGGGGGATCTCCGAGGTCAAGAATGAAGAACGCTGGTCCTGGGAAAACGCCCCGGACCGGAATGCGAAATTCCACGACTACTGCAACGTCATTAACTCTTCCTGCCACTGCAAGTTCCACGAATTTCGGGGATACACCCTGACCGATCTCGTGGGCAGCATAAATGCCTGCACCGGTTGGGGATGGAGTACGGATGATCTGCGGAAGTGCGGGGAGCGGATTACCACCCTGCAGAAACTGCTGAACATGCGCTACGGCTGGAAAAAGGAACACGACTTCCAGTATCCGAAGCGTTTCATGGAGCCGGTGCAGGAAGGACCGGCGGCAGGCAGGATTCCGGTCGGCCTGGATGACGCCATTAGGGATTACTACCGGATTCGAGGCTGGGATGAACAAGGCCAGCCGACTCCAGAATTAATCCAACG
>JAOUFX010000858.1 GCA_029857975.1 Deltaproteobacteria bacterium
GGAAGAGGGCTTTGACCTTCCGACGGAAACCGGCATTACCCAGGCCTATTTGATCTTCGAGGATGTCTTCGTGCCGCAAGAGCGGGTCTTCCTGTGCCGGGAATTTGCTTATACGGGTAAGATTATCCAAATCTTCACCGCCATCTACCGCGCCTGTATCGGAGCCTGCGTGGCCGGCCAGGGAGATGTCATGATCGGAGCGGCCGTCCTCATGGCCCGGGCCAATGGCATACCGGCCCGCACTTTTTCCTCCAAGTTTGTCGAAATGGCCGTCAACAATGAAACCACTTTTACCATGGGTGTCGGGTCTATCGCTCTGGGCAGCCGCCATCCATCCGGAATCTGGATTCCCGACTTCCTGACCGCTCACGCCAACAAGATTCACGTAGCCACCCTGCCCTATGAGACCAAACGGCTCTGCCAGGAGATCGGTGGGGGGATCGTGGAAACGGGCTGCTTTCCTTCTTACCGGGATTTTATGGATGCACGCTATGGGCCATTGGTCCAGAAGTACATCAAGGCTGGCGCGTGCAGCCCGGAAGCCCGCGCCCGGGCAGCCCGCCTGACCGAATGGCTGACTCTCGGAGCCGGAGTCCCGGGGTGCATGCATGGCGGCGGTTCTCCCGATGGCGCCAGGCTGGTGGTCCGCTCCTTGACCCCGATGGAAAAGTATGCGGCTATGGCCAAAAAATTGGCCGGCATCAGTGAAGAAATCCCCGAACCCGGAAAGTGAAATATTTTGGGACGCAGATTTTCAGGATTTAAAATTTAGCTTTTATAATCGCCAAAAACTTTTATCGGCGTTAATCTGCGTCCCATGAAAATGGAGGTGAAAGAAATGCCTAACCAGGTCGGCCAGGTTTATGTTTGCGAGATCTGCGGGAACAAGGTAAAGATGTTGGTGGCTGGTAAAGGTCAGCTGGTATGCTGCGGCCAGCCCATGAAACTGACTGCCGAAAAATAAACACCGAGGAAAGCAGATTAACCGGATATTCAATATAGAAAAATCGGCGTATATCTGCGTCCAGCTGCGTTTAATAATTTTTAGAGGAAAAGAATATGAGTTTAATGACGGCTGAAGAATTTAAGGGGAGCGTCCAGAAAATGAAAGCGAATGCTTACCTGGACGGGAAGAAGGTAGAAAACCTTTACGCCAATCCCGTTACCCGCGCCGTGGTCGAGGCCACAGCCAAACTATATGAGCTGGCTGCCGACCCCAGAAATGAAGGGGTCATGACCGCCACCTCGCACCTGACCGGGGAGAAAATCAACCGCAACCTGCACGTGAACCGTTCGACGGGAGATCTGGAGAGGCGAGCCGACATGGCCCTGCTCACCTCTCAAACGCTGGGCACTTGTAATTACCGGTGCGTGGGTTGCGATGCCCTTAACGCCCTGGCCAGCGTGACTGTGGAGATGGACCGGGTCAAGGGAAAAGAATATAACCGGCGCTTTAATGCTTTTTTACAGCGTGCCCAGGAGAAGGATCTGGCGATAAGCGGGGCGGTCACCGACGCCAAAGGGGACCGGGCCAAGAGGATCCTGGAAGGCGATCCTGACATGTACGTGCATATGGTGGAAAGAAAATCAGACGGCATCGTCGTCCGGGGGGCCAAGATGCACCAGAGCGGTGCCTTCTGCGCCCATGAGACGCTGGTGATTCCCGGAGGAGCCTTACGGAAAGGGGAAGAGGATTATGCCGTGGCTTTTGCCGTACCCAACAGTGCCAGGGGAATCACCTATGTTCTACAATACAATGCCTTATCGGCCGAGCGCGAAAAAGCGGAGGACATCTTCTCCCTGGGAAATCCCCAGTTCGGCCAACGGGAAACTTGCCTGATGGTTTTTGACGATGTCTTCATTCCCCAGGAGAATGTTTTTATGTGCGGGGAAGTGGATTTTGCCGGCGCTCTCATCCAGCGCTTCGCCAAGACCCACCGGATGAACTGCGGTGGGGCCTGTAAAGTCGGATTCGCCGACATCATCATTGGCGCCGCCCAGTTGGCTGCGGAATACGCGGGGACGGAAAAGGCTCCCCACGTGCGGGAAGCGATTACCCACATGGTACGCCTCTCCGAGGCTTCTCACGCCTGCGCCATTGCCGCGGCCGTCAAGGGGAAGGAAGAACCTGCCGGCTCGGGAGTGTTCATGCCCGATGACCTGTTCGGCAACGTGGCCAAGATTTCCACGGCCCATGGATTCTGGCAGATTATGGCCCTGGCCGGGGACATTGCCGGGGGGCTGGTGGTCACCATGCCATCTTTCCAAGAGCTGAAAAACCCGGCCACC
>JAOUFX010000859.1 GCA_029857975.1 Deltaproteobacteria bacterium
CACACTTGCTTGGAGTAAGGATGGAAGAAACCTTTGATGTGGCCATTGTCGGGGCAGGGCCGGCCGGCATATCGGCGGCCTGCCTTCTGGCTGACCAGGGCGTCAAGACCATAGTAGTAGAGCGTGGCGAATTCCCCGGCTCCAAGAATATCTCCGGAGGGGTCCTCTATGGTCATGACCTGTCCCAGATCCTTCCGGATTTCCCGGACCAAAATTGCCCCATCGAACGGAACATTGTTGAGTTCAGGCTCTGGTACCTATCGAGGGATGGAGGATACAATCTTTCTTACCGGGATCAAATTTTTACCCAAGAGCGGAAACAAAATGTATTTACCGTGGGCAGGGCTAAATTCGATCGATGGTTTGCAGAGCAGGCGAAAAAAAGGGGCGCCCTGGTGGCCTGCGGAACCGTGGTCAATGACCTGCTGCGGGACGACCAAAATCGAATCATAGGAGTACGCACCGACCGCGCGGAGGGAGACCTCCGGGCTAAAGTTGTCCTCCTGGCTGATGGGGTCAATTCACCTTTAGCTGCTAAAACAGGATTTCGTCCTGAACCAAAACCTCAACAGGTGGCCTTGGCAGTGAAAGAAGTAATCGAACTCAGCGAAGAGCAGATCCAGGAGCGGTTCAACGTGGAGCCGAATAACGGCGTGACCATCGAGATCCTTGGCGTGGTTACCAAGGGCATGAACGGGGTTGCGGTAATCTACACCAACCGCAAATCACTTTCTCTGTGCATCGGCGCCAATCTGTCCGATCTCGCTAAACACAAAGTTAAACCTTTTGAAATGATGGAAGACTTCAAAGAACACCCCATGGTTGCTCCCCTCATTCGGGGAGGCAAGTCTACAGAATACATGGCGCACTGGATCGCGGAGGGGGGATACGATTCCATGCCGCAACTCTGCGGGGATGGTTTTCTTATTAGCGGGGATTCGGCCATGTTGTTTAACACCCTTCACCGGGAAGGAGCAAACCTGGCTATGACCTCGGGGCGGTTTGCGGCCGAGGCTATCCTGGAGGCCTTGAAAAGAGGGGATTTTAGCCGCAGCGGCCTTCAGGGTTATATTTCCCGATTGCAAGATTCCTACATATTTAAAGACCTAAAAAAATACAGACGCTTTGGCCAATTTCTGGAAACCCATCCGGAATTATTCACTTCTCTCCCCGAGTGGACCAGTCAGGCAGCTCGGGAGATGATCTCGGTCAATGGAGTTCCCAAAAAGGAGAAACAAAAGGCGCTCTGGAATCAACTCCGAACGAAAATTTCCCCGCTGAGACTTCTGAAAATCCTCTGGGACGGCTGGAGAAGCGTTAAATGAGAATGAAGGTTGAAGACAAGCTTTTTTTAAACCGGTTCCGGGTGGATGAGGAGCCTCATCTGCGGATCATCGATGGTTCGGTGTGCCAGCACATATGTTATGATCAACCCTGTCTCTATTTTTGCCCGGCAAATGTTTACCGGTTAGAGAAAGACCGCATCAGCGTTGCTTACGAAGGTTGTCTGGAGTGTGGGTCCTGTCGCATCGGATGCCCCCATCTCAACATAGAATGGCGATTCCCCAGGGGGGGATACGGAGTAAGCCATAAGTTCGGATAAAAACAGCAGGGAGCAAAGAGCAGAGAGCATAGGGAAAAAAGCTAAGAACTTGGAGCAGAGCGCAGAGGGTATTGGAAATAATGCCCAATTCTTCGCGCTATGCGCTTGTCGCTCGGTGTTTTTTAAAGAAAGGAGGTTAAAAATGAAGAAGAAAAACTTTTTCTGGTTATGGATCATCCCCTTACTCTTTGTTTTTGGGGCCGGATGCGCAGGAATTCCAGTCCGGGAAACAGTCAAGGTTGATCTCAGCCTGCCCGCGGGGAAAATCGAGGGAAATCAATTTACCGGGATTCGATATCCCTTTAAAGTCTCAGCTCCCCCCGGCTGGCAGATGGCATCAAAACACCCGGCGTTCATGATCGATTTAGGCTATGAAAAAGAAGGAATGGAGGAATCGGAAGTTTTTATTTATAACCCGGCCACCCAATCGAACTTCCAGATCGATTTCACCCCCGCCGGCCGTTATTCTACCTTTGATCAGGAAAAGATCGAGTGGCTCACTACCATAGCCACGGGGAGTTTAGAGGATGAATTAAAAAAGGATTACGGGGAAGGAATTCAAATAAAGGTTGCCCCTACCAAACCTTATTTATTAAAAGGCGTTCCCTTCGCGGCGAAGAAATACGTGACCTATGCCATCAAAGGAATCAAACGCGAACAGGGATGGGTTTACGCTTTCTCCGAG
>JAOUFX010000062.1 GCA_029857975.1 Deltaproteobacteria bacterium
CCCGGAAGATGCCTGGCGGGCTGTTTTTATCAAACCTCCCAGGAAGTCGTGGGCTCACACGGTGGTGGCGATCAAGACCAACAACATTTCCCTCCAGCACACCCGCAGCGCGGTCATGTCCAAGGTTTGCCATGTATTTACCGATCTCCTGGGAGTGAGGGGGACGAACATCCACATCTTCGACGGGATTCACGGTGGCTCCATGGGAAAGAGCACGCCTTTTACCGGCCTGCCGGAAGGGGTTAGAATCGAAGACAAGTGGGGGGGAATCAACACGCCGGTGTCCGTGCCGGTTCCCTGGGGGGACGGAAGCAGGACGACCAAGTGCCTGCGGCATTTAGCCGAAGGGAAGGTGGATATCCTCGTCAACATCGCCCTCTGCAAGGGCCACAGCGACACCTACGGCGGATTCACCATGACCATGAAGAACCACATGGGGACTTTCTCCCCCATGTACATCCACCAGGACGAAGCCCCGGAATATCTCCTGTCCGTCAACCAGACGCCGCAAGTTCTGGGCCCCATGGACCCGAAGACCGGACGGGTGCTCCACCCCCTGCAGCAGCTCTGCATCGTCGACGCCCTATGGGCCAGCGAAGGAGGGCCCGGAGGCTATCCCCGAACTCAGCCCAATTTCCTGGCCATGGGAGTCTTTTCCCCGGTGGTGGATTATTTGCTGGCCACCCGGTTCCGGAAGGAGAAGATGGGCTGGGATATCAACAAAGAAGCCACCCGCCGAATGCTGACCGAATTCGGCTACCAGGAAAGCGACCTGCCGGCAGGGGGGAAAATCATCGAAGTTTGATCATCGGCTGGCTTAAGGGTCTGCTAAACATCTGCCAATGCCCTGAGGCCGAAAACCCAATTAAAAACCCCACCATTATATTCATTCCCTTGGCGACCCGTGTTAAAGTGTAAAAGTTAAGATTTATCGCTGCAGAGAGTGTCCGATTAGATAAAGACTTCCTTCTTGTAATGTTGTTTTTGGGATTTTCCTTCGGAATGCAATATTTCCTTTGGAAATCATCATCCACGGTGATGACTGATCTGCACAAGGGAAGAGCATTTTTATTGGACACCCGGGCTCATCCTTTCTATACTGAAAAGGAGGGGATTCCTACCCTATGGAACTGTAGGAAGGGGGACCCTAGAGAGGGGGTGAAGGGCTCGCCATGAAATTTCGATCCTGGATGGTCATCACGACTCTGACGCTCTTTTTTCTGATCCCCGGCTTCTCGGGGGCAAAAAGTTTGGAATTGGGAAGCTACCGGTTCGGTGATCGGGTGGTCGTCAAGCCCGATGAGGTGAAGGCCGGAGATTTTATCATGGCCGGAGCCGACCTGGAGGCAGCCGGAGAGGTCAAAGGGGACCTCACCGCCCTCGGGGCCGACGTATCCCATTTTGGGGAAGTTCAAGGAGAACTGAAAGCATTGGGGGCCAACGTAACCTTGGCTGGAAGATACCACCAAAAAGTCAGGGCGGCGGCCGCCAACCTCACCCTCTCGGGGACTTTCGAGGGTCATGTGGTGGCGGCGGCGGCCAAGATCACCCTGACCCCCACGGCGGTCATCAAAGGAGATTTTCTCTACCGGTGCGCGGTCATGGAACGAGGGGAGGGATCGAAGATCCTGGGGAAGTTCGCCCGGAAGGAGTTCAGAGCCCAGGATGCATGGGTCCAAAAAGGGAAAAAGGCTTTCCTGTCCCTGTGGATTTTTTTCTGGGTCCTTTCCCTTCCGGCCCTGATCCTCGTGGGGTCTCTCCTCCATTACTTTTTTCCCGGGTACAGCGAAGCCGTCGTTGCCGCCGTCTCCGATTCTCCCTGGAAAAACATAGGAGTCGGCCTTGTCTTCCTGGTGGTGGTTCCCTTCGGCGTGGTCCTCTCGCTCATCACCCTGGTCGGAATCCCCGCGGGAATCATCGCCGGCCTCCTCTACGGGACTGCCCTTTACATCAGCAGGATTTTCGTCGGGGTATGGATGGGGAGAAAAGTGTTGGGGTATTTCAAAAAAAACCTGGCCACCGCTTTCTTCTGGCCCCTGGTGTGCGGGACCCTCCTTACCACCCTCCTGATCTGGATCCCGGTGCTGGGCTGGTTTTTCAGGCTTTTCTTCCTCCTCATCGGCCTGGGAGCCATGTGGCTGGTTCTCTGGAAGTCCGTCCAGACTAGAAAAGCCGAACCCGGTTGAGTATCTCCTCAGCCTCTTGGCCAAGGCCATCTCCAATGGATACCTCTGATAAGTCGGTTTTCCTCCCCAACCCTCCCTCCCCCAGGGGGAGAGGGGGGTTCCGGATGAGCCCTGGCAGAATTTCGGGACGGTGTTGATAAGGTTGACTAGCTCATCGGAGATTGAGGATAAGGGAAAGGGGCGCCTCCGGCAAGCTGGACCTGAACCTCATCCGTAAGATGGCTGCGGCATGACCCCGGGATATCCGGGTGTAGATGAGAATAGGATACTGATCAAACAATGAAGAAGACGGTCATTCAAATTGTTCTTCTAAGCCTCCTCATCTTCCTCTTGCCGGGTGCGGTCCCGGCCGCGGATGCACGTTTTGGGGGCAAGATCGCCTTCCTGAGGAGCGGAGAAAACTGGTTGGCGGATCAGAATGGCAGGAATATCAGACGGGTAACGGACACCGGTGGAAAGGTCGAAGATTTCTTATTCTCCCCATCCCTCAGTTACGTGGTCTATTCCAGAGAAAATAGGGTATACCGCTACAGTCTGGATACCCGAAAAGCCGATCTTATTCTTGAAAATGCCGCCAAGCCGGTATTTTTTACTTTTCCATGAAAAATGCGGAGAATCCAAAAAACCCAATAAAAGGGATAAGATTATCCTCGCATCCATTACGAGCCCGAAGGGTGCGGCAATCTCGTTTTTTCTCAGCATTCCTTCGCCGCCCCCGTGCTTGGAAAAGAAACTGAAGGAGGTTGGAAATGAAAGAATGTAGAGAATGCCGCCACAAAGTAAGTGAACAGGCTTTTTCATGTCCCCAATGCGGAGCGCCCTATCCGGCCAAGAAGAAATGGGACGGGTGGGGGTATGAGTACAAATCAGGGGCAACCCTGTTCGGATTGCCGCTCCTTCATATTTCATTCAAGTACCGTCCGAACCGGATGCCCGTTCCTGCGAAAGGGGTCATTTCGATCGGACAGTTTGGGATGGGGTTCTTAAACATTTCCCAATTCGGAATTGGTTTGATCAGCATCAGCCAGTTTACTATTGCGGGGTTTGCCCTGGCGCAGTTTGGAATAGCTTATTGGTTGATAGCCCAAATTGGCCTCTACTTTGACAAAGGATATGGGCAAATTGTGAGAAACATATTTGATCTCATAAGAAACTTCTAAATGGTCCCAGACCAGGATGAGGCTGGCATAAAGGGCAGTAAGCCTTTATCGTAAGTATCGAGTGATGCCCCGCCCTGCGGATGAGCTACAAGGAATCCTATGCCAAAGTCTTCCCGTTTGACAAATTGGTGGATGGCATGCTGGATCTGGAGATAATCGAGTATACCGCAAAAATCGTAACCGAGGCCATAAAGGACAAGGTCCAAGTGAACCTCATTGTCAACAACCGCGCCGGTGGCAACGCCCCCCTGATCGCTCAGAAGATCGCCGACGGGCTCCATTCAGAGAAGCAGCACAAGTTTTTCTGACCTCTCATTTCGCTTCTGCCTCCCTTTCTTTGAGCTTATTCAGAATATCGCCGAGCATTTTTTCGTGTTCCAGGCAGATGGAGAGGAGGATTGTTTCCAATGGCCAGGGATGCGACATATAAACTCCGGCACTGGTATGCATTTTGGCCCGGTCAAAAAGACGGTCAAATGCCTGCTGGTCTTTTTTGCTCAGACCCTTTCGAAACTCCTTCCACCTTCCATGTTCCGCTTCCAAAACAAAACTGAAGGGCACAACTGTTCGGCCCATACTTCCTCCAAACGACTTAAGGGAACCGCTCCGTCGCTCCCTTATTAAACACCGAAGAACCGGCAGAATACTCATCATTTGATGAGTTGTCAAGAAAATTCGTGCATGGATTGGGGTCTGGCAAGGGCACTTGGATGTTTTGAAGTTATTGCCATCAGGTAGGGTGCCCTCGTAAGGAGTACTTCCTGAAGTCTTCGGTTGACATATTCTATCAAAGGATGTAGGTTTCTACCCATAATCATCGAGGATTTGGATATACTTTTTATCTCGGAAATGTTGACGAAGTGCGGAGATTGGCACGCTATCCGCTATTGAGGATTAGCTAAAAAATGAGTTAAAAATATTTGATACCCTCCTATAATTCTTGTCATTTTCGAGGACAAAAAGACCGACTGTTCCTTCAACTCGTCCTGAGACCTAAAAACTCCTCCCATCCAAGTTCAACTCGCATAACGGACGCAATCTGCCGACAGGGGCGGAGATCAAGAAATCGGCTAAGATTTTGGGCAAGATAAGGGGGTGAAAGCCGAGAACGAGGTGGAGGAAGACCGGGCAGAAGTAGAAAAATACTGGTTACAGCAATCCCAGGTTTGGAAAGGCGGTTCAGGGCTTAAAGGAAAGATTCCAGCTCCAATCGAGCTCGCCGTCGGCCCGGGGAATTTTTAGAAAGTCGGCAATCACTTTTCCGTCGGTAGGGCGGTCTTCTTCCGAGGGAATGCTGGCACTGATCTTCTGGTTATTCACGCCAGTCATGACAATTTGCTCTCCAGAGTTCGGGGAGATGACCTGTTTATTGATACAGACGGGGGAATGGAGGTCGACCGATAAGGAGTATTTTTTCTCTTTCGGATCGACCACCAACGTTACGCTGAGCTGGTCTTTGTTCAAAGGGCCGGAGCATTCGGCCGTATCCGTCCATGTTCCCCCCGGGCCGTGCTTGGGATTTTTGGGCTGGAGATTTCTCTTCAATTTGTGGGACAATTCGTAACTTCCGGTCATGCTTTCCAATTTATAGTATTCTCGGGTCTTATAGTTATGGGAATAGCGAAACTGAACGTTGAGGAGGGCCGATTCCGCATGATGCAATTTGTCCCGGATAACGTTGTCGGAATCGGAATTGTCCTTCTCCCAATCGGTGCTTTGCTTGTAGACGATTGACCCCTTCCATTGGCGCATCTTTTCCACTTCGACGACCGTCTCTTCTTGGACGATTTCTTCGAAGTCCTTGGGCCGATACCGGGCTATGAAGCGTACCCGCTTATCTTCGTTGCCAGCGTGAAAGGTGAGCATGACCAGGCCGCTTTCATCGGTGGCAATTTCCCCTATGGGAGATGCCGTCCCGTCTTTCAGCCCTTCGACTTTGATCTGGAGCAATTTCCCGGCCAGCGGTTCCTTCCCCCCTTTTTTATCTTTCTTGAAAAATTCAATCCGAACCCGGATTTGCTCTCCCTGGGAAATCTTTCGTTTTTGCGGGGTGACCTCGATTTTCAGGCCATCGATCTCAACTTCCACTTCCTCAACGACCTTTTTATCAAGGCCGCAGGTGTCCATCTTGAAACGATCCTGCCCGGCATCCAACCCCTTTTTCAGGGTATAGGTCACGGAGCCTGTACCTTCATTGTTTGTTATAAACAGCCATATTTTTGAACCGTGCAACTCCGAATTCTGACGAAAAAGAAAACCTTTGGTCTCCTTGATCTCCCCCCGGTCGGTTTTTTGGGGCAAAATAACGATCTGGCCGTGGTGTTTGTCATATACGGGTTCTTCCTTGCAGTTGGTAACTCTTAACTGAATCTCTTGGGATCGCTTTTCTTCTAATGGCGATATTTTTGCGGGTTTTTGCGTGATTGTCAGTTCCGGGCCTCGAGGCGGCACCTGGTAAGTTCCCTCTCGTTCCTTGATGATGGTTCCGATATTTCCGAAGCTGGATACATTGCTATCAATGGTTTCGAAGATATTTTTCTTCTCCTTTGTTATCCTGTTTTCCAATGCTTTGGGGGGTTCACAACGATTATTATTTCCCAGCTCCGAGCTCATGTAAAAAGCCGTATACTCGCCCTTAAACTTGCCACCCAAATCGATGTTCCTGCCAGCCGCCATCACATCCATAAGATAGGAAAAAATATATTCGCATTCTCCCCTTCCCTGCCTGGTGAGGGAAATGAAATCGATTCCGGGAGAATTCCTACGAAGCTCCTCCATTACCTTGGTCTTTATTTTCTCCAGCCAATACGCCTTTGGTTTCCCCGGTTCATTTTCATCCTTGAAAAGTAAGGTAAACACCTCGTCGGATATTTCCTTGAGTTCGACGCCCACTTTGGGCTTCGAGCAAGTTCCCGCATCGGCCGGAAAATTGGGGAGTCCAAAGAACACTAGGATCGTGGCGAACAAAAGGAATTTTTTCATCATAATGGTTTCCTTAGGAGGAGAATATCTTGGTTTTGGATTGGATCTCAATGAGTTCCACCTTGTAATTTACATTTTTATAAGGGACCTGTCAATTGAAGGTCCTATTTCTGATGGTCCTATTTCCTTCCAATAAAGGTAGGTTGATGACCTTCCTCCGCTTGCATGGCTTTCGTTGCGATAAAGACTAACCGGGGGGATTCCTGCGGAAATTCAGGGAGAATAATCGAAATGCCCTTCTCCGAATGGACTTGACAATTCTGGAAAATTTTTTGTATACCGAATTATCCCGATCAAAAAAATAAGGAGGAGACTGCGAATGGAGAGAAAAACGGGGCTTTTAGCTATAAAGGGAATTTTGTTCCTGATCGTGTTCGGCCTATTTTCAGCTTACGCCTACGGGGAGGATAACCCCATTCCCTGGACCTTCGGTGGCTACGAGAAAATCGAGGTGCTCCATATCAAATATTGGTCGGCCGGAAGGGATACCTTTGCCAACATCGATAGCTTCAAAAAGCCGAATTTCCCATCGGACATCCAGGAAGTCTGGTACCTGAAAAGTGGATCCCAATTCCGGGTAGACAAATACGTCGAGATGGGGTCAATCAAATGCAATCAATTCAAGGGGAAGGAATGGGAAAAGATCACCCGGGACGGTAAGACTTATATCCTCAAAGACCGCATCATTCAATCCGGGCCGAAGAGGGTGACCCTCTCGCTCCAGAATATTTCGTCGGGAGGAGGTAAAGAACTCTGCGAATACAAGCGCTCGGAAATGACAAGAAGGGAATCTAAGTCGATCAAGGATGCCCTTCAGCTTCTGGCCCTGACCCCTTATTTGGCCAACCCGGAATTCAAGGAGATGGCCCTCTCCACCCTAGAAATGGAGAAGGCGATGAATCCCGATCAGTACAAGAAGACGGTCGCTGACCTCAAGAAGAGCCATGAGATCCAGGGACGGAAGACGGCCAAATGGAACACCAGTCATGGGCTCATTAAATTCATTGCCAAGGGGTATGCCTTCGTCGATCTGGAATGGGGAATGGGGCTGGAGGGTTATTTAACGGGCGGTCAGCTCCAAGGTCAACCTGCCGTCGTTTTTCAGAATCCGGTCTGCATTTATAAGGTTTTATCCCTGGAAACAAAAAATCTTGACAGCAAAGTCTTTGGGAAATAGGGTAGGATTTTTTTCAAAAAATATAAATAACCGAAAGGAGGATAACATGAAAAAGCTAACCGGAGCTATTCTTCTGGCCTTCTTCGCTTGCTTTTTAATAGGGGGGACGATTCGGGCTCAAACCCCTCCTCCGGGAACGACGGTCACCACTTCTTTGAGCGGCATCGTTGAAAAAACCGCAGACGGGCTGGTCCTTAGGGATAAGGATATGAACATGACTTTTGAACTTACCGGGAAAGATGTCTCCAAATATGTAGGAAAGAAAATTGCTGCCATTGGACAACTGACCTTCAAGGAGGGGGGGAAAAAGATCTTTGAAGTGAAGCAGGTCACGGATGCCCAATAATAATCAATCAGTAGGAAAGTAATTTTTCTCCACTTTTTCACCCCGAAAAACAAGGAGAACTGAATTAAAAATTAGATTTTTCACCGCTTCCTAACCGGGCTAAGGAGCCATGATTTTTAATTCGGATAGGAAAACGGTAGGGTTTCGAAATCTGCTGAGACTGTCGAAAAAGTCCAAAGGGCTAATTCTGGCAATTTTAGCTTCGTTAAAAATCAACTACTTACAAGTCACAGAAGATCACTAAATGGCCAGTTTTAGGATTTTTCGACAGGCTCGCTATATATCCATCATTTCCAGCGCATCAAAAATAGATGAGATATGGTTTCTATATCTTGAATCGGGGGGCATCATTTAGTTCTACCAGTAATCATCAGCCCCGAAAGCCTCCCTCGACCGATCATTAGTAGGTGTTAGCGTTAAATTCGGCAGGAGGGCAAAATTCTCTCGGGAAAAAACAGAGTACTTCCTGAACTCAATGATTGACGGATTTCGGGAACCATGCGAGAGTACAACCGCAAATCCTCATTTTTGGTTTGAAACCCGAGGTTAGTTCCCAAAACATTTTCCCCCTTGACTGGCCCTGAGATTAAGAGTATTTTTTTAACAATTGTTTCCCTCCCATAGCAGGGTGAAAACTGTCATTTTGGCTTTAGAAAGGAGGACTTCGAGATGCCCAAATATATCGATTTGACAGTACCTTTCGATGGGAAGTTCAGGTTTAAAATTGATTTCAAAAAGGATCTGACATCTGAAAAAGATGGGATTCAGGCCACGAGCTATACTATATCGGCCCATGCTTTTACGCATTTGGACGCCCCTCTCCATTTTGTTGCCAATGGTAGGAGCATCGACTCTTTCCCGGTTGATTATTTTATTGGAGAGGCAGCCATATTGGATATTCCCAAGGGGAAAAGCGAACCGATATCAGCGCAAGAAATGCAAAAAGCAGGGAAGCACGCTAAAGACGGAGATATTGTTCTCATCCGGACCGGTTGGCTAGAAAAAATGTGGGGCAAAGAGGAGTTTACCGATTCTCCCTATTTAACAGAAGAGGCGGCGGAATGGTTGGTAAGGCTAAAAGCCCGGATAGCTGGGTATGATTTTGTTGAAGATTACATCGTTCGGGATTTTAGCAGAAAGGGGCATGCCAGAGCTGAGGATTTTGTGGTTCACCAAAAACTTCTTAGGAATGGCGTTTTAAATCTGGAATTTGTTAATAACTTGTCCAAAATCTCCAACCCGCGGGTTAAGGTCATCGCCCTTCCCATCCTGTTAAAGGATTGTGATGGTGCTCCTGCGAGAGTGGTTGCGATTGAAGATTAAGATTGTAAGAAAAGAGACCGGGGGGGATCTATCGGAGAAAATTTAAAGAGAGCGAAAGTGTCAATTAGCAGATGATCTCTGAGGCCGATAACAATCTGATTTCTGAGGAGGCAGGAGAATAAATATTGAATCATTCGATCAAAAAGGGGGTGATCAACATTCTTGGCTGACCCGAATGATTCGAAGAGGCGAACGCTTTTCGATGAACCATGGAGTACCGGAAGTTTTCATTGGAGGACGTTTCATATTATAAATAGGACCACTCTAAAAATC
>JAOUFX010000862.1 GCA_029857975.1 Deltaproteobacteria bacterium
GCGAAGCCCGCCCCTTAATGGAAAAGGTGCGGGATACGATCATAAAAAGCCTTAAAACGAAAAATTAAAATCTGAAACTCGTAACCCGCAACTCACAACTGGTTTTTAGGAAGTTGGTTTTCCTTTGACATTCGCCTATTTCTCTATTATTATTATTAAAAATGGGCAGAATATCCCGCTCCGAAGGGTCCAGTTTAAAAAAGGAAATCCTGGGGATTCTCCTGGTGGCCTTTGCCGTCATTCTGGCCATCAGCCTTGTTTCCTTTAACCCTGATGATCCTTCTTTCAACCATCAGCCCTCGGAGTCACAGAAAGCCACTAATCTTGCCGGCTTCGTCGGGGCTCACCTTGCCGATATCTTCCTCCAGACTTTCGGTTTAACCGCATTTCTGTGGCCGCTTTTCCTTATTCTTTTTTCTTTGAAGCTCTTTCTTGCTTCGGAAATGTCCTTCCCGCCCGCCAAGATAGCTTCTTTGGGCGGCCTCATCATTACCGGCAGCGGGTTGCTTTCCCTCGGCTTAGGAAAGATAAATATTTGGGGAGCGAAGATCGACAGCGGGGGGGCATTGGGCTATTTCTCCGCCCGGATCGCAGAGAAGTATCTGAATATCAGCGGGGCCTTAATCCTTTTTGCGGTGGTACTAGTTATATCCGCTATGGTTTTGACCAAACTCTCCTGGGCAGAAATGATCAAGGCCATAAGCCACTTATTTTTGATGCTCCTCAACCAGTGGCCGAAGCTATGGAAACGCGCATTGAGTACCAAAAGAAAACACGCGAAAGAACCCAGGAAAGAAAAAGAAAGCGCTCCTCCTTTAATCATTAAGAAAGAAGGGGCCGGGGAAGAAGGAGTTGGAGCGGAATCCTTCCCGGTGGTGCGGGAAAAACAGGAACATTTCACCTTCTTAGATTCCCGGGGTTCTTATGTGCTCCCACCCCTCTCCTTGCTGGAGAGTCCTGAGCAGAAGGAAATTAAGGTTGATAAAGAGAGCCTGTTGGCCAACGCCAAGATCCTGGAGAAGCGCCTGCAAGATTTTGGCGTGGAAGGAAAAGTGGTAGAAGTTCGTCCGGGGCCGGTGATCACCATGTATGAATATGAACCGGCTCCGGGGGTGAAAATCAATAAGATCGTCGGCCTCAGTGATGATTTAGCTTTGGCTCTTCGGGCCATCAGCGTGCGTATTGTCGCTCCCATTCCGGGGAAGGCCGCCGTGGGCATTGAAATCCCCAATTCCATCCGCGAACCCGTTTACCTGAAGGACATCCTCTCCTGCGAAGAATTCTCCCAGGCTGAATCGAAACTCAGCCTGGCTCTGGGCAAGGACATTTTCGGCAATCCTTTCGTGACCAATCTGGCGAAGATGCCCCATCTCTTAGTCGCCGGTGCCACGGGAGCGGGCAAAAGCGTCTCCCTGAACTCCATGGTTTGCAGCCTTCTTTACAAGGCGGACCCGGAAGAAGTGAAACTCCTGATGATCGACCCCAAACGTCTGGAACTCTCGGTCTATGACGGAATCCCCCACCTTCTCCATTCCGTGGTGTATGACCCGAAGGCCGCAGCCTTAGTTTTGCGGTGGGCCACGGAGGAGATGGAGATCCGTTACCGGTTAATGGCTGAGAAGGGTGTAAGGAACATCGAACGCTATAACCAGAAAGTGGATAAGGAATTGAAGGATGCGCGGCGCAAAGGGGGGACTTTGCTCAAAGAGACCGAAGGCCTGGAGGAGCGCACCGGCGGCAATTTATCGCCCCTGCCGTACATCGTCATCGTCATCGATGAACTGGCGGACTTAATGGTGGTTTCGGCGCGGGATGTAGAGGCTTCCCTGACCCGCCTGGCCCAGATGGCCCGGGCCGCGGGCATCCATTTGCTCCTGGCCACCCAGCGGCCATCTGTGGATGTGCTCACCGGCGTGATCAAAGCCAACTTCCCCACAAGAATCTCCTTCCAGGTTTCCTCCAAGACCGATTCGCGCACCATCCTGGATGCCAATGGCGCCGAGCATCTCCTGGGCTCTGGCGACATGCTCTTCCTGCCTCCCGGGACCTCCCGCCTGGTTCGGGTTCACGGCGCATATGTCTCTGAGTTCGAGATCCTCAGGGTGGTCGAATTCTGGAAAAACCAAGGGAAGCCGGTTTACGATCACACCATCCTGAAAGCGAAGGAGGAGGCCCCGGAGGCCGATGCTGACGGCTACGATGAAATGTATGACCAGGCCGTGGCTGTGGTAGCCGAGTTGAGGCAGGCCTCGATCTCGATGCTCCAGAGGCGTTTGCGGGTGGGT
>JAOUFX010000861.1 GCA_029857975.1 Deltaproteobacteria bacterium
TTTTTAACAACCAGGAGATCGGGCTGAACACGGGGTCGAAGATCATGAACCAGCCGAGGGAACTGAGGGCGGTGGGCACGATCCAGGGCATCATCACCGCAGCCCGGAGCGGGTTGCTGAAACGTATGCGGTTATTCAGGATCAACGCCATTCCCAGGCCTAAAATCGCCTTGAACGGTACGGTCACCAGCGCATAAACGAACGTGTTCCGCGTGGTCTGGAGAAAGACGCTGTCGGTAATCAGGTCGGAGAAGTTTCGGAGACCGATGTATTTGCCTAAGGTTCCAATGATGCTGTCGGTCAACGCAAGCCAGATGCCGAGAAAAAAGGGGTAGGCCATGAAGACCATCAGCAAGAGCGCGCCTGGCAGCATGAGGATGATACCCAGGCTGGCCTGGCGCTCCAGCAAACCCTTCAAGGAAAAGATACTCTCACGGGTTTGGACTATTTCTAAAGGAGAAAACCTACCCAACGAAATCTCCAAAGCAAGGGCAGCCGCATGAATGCGGCTGCCCTCCCCATCTTAATCCGCAAACTAACATTTTTATCGGAATGGGGGAATATCCAATTGCCGGTCTGTTCGAGACGGAGACCGTTAAAAAATGCGCCTACACGCCGTAAGCCCGCTTGAGCTGCTCCGCACCCCATTTAATCGATGCCTTGGCATCGCCGCTCTGCACCGCTTTGGCAAAAGTGTCCACGATAATGTACTTCGACCAGGCGAGCGCCGCCTTCTGATTCGGCGGCCCGGCATAGCCCTGGTTTATCCCGTACTTGGGTTGTTCCCGGAAGGGCGACATCTTGGGGTCCTTAAACCAGGTGGGGTCGTTATAGTACTTCACCACGGGCTGAAGCATATACCCTTCCTGAAGGCGCCACCATTCGCCAAATTGCTTATCTTCGAACCACCACTTCAGGAACTCCTTGGCTGCGGGGATATTCTTTGAGTTCTTCAGGATCGCAAAGGTCCGGGTCTCCAGCCAGTAGAACCGGCCGGCCGGGCCCTTGGGAATTAACATATGATGGGTGTCTTTGGCAAGTTCGGGTTTGTTCTTTTTGGCCGCGAAATAGATGCTGGAGCCGTTGAAGGTGCTGGAAATCTGTTCGGAAAGGTACGCCCGGTTGTTGTTGCTGTCGTCCCAGGAGGTGCCAGTTTCATCATAGCCGTCCTTCCAGGCCTGGATAAACTTCTTCATGCCATCCACGAATTCCGGCTTGTTGAAAAGGATCTTCTTGCCATCCTTGGAAACTTCCATGGCTCCATACGACCACATGTAAGGATAGCAGAATCCCGGCGGGTCACCCGTGCTGTGGCCGAGGGCTTGACCGAACGGTTTGCCTTTGGCCTTGAGGGTTTTGGCGATGGCGAAGTATTCCTCCCAGTTCAAGTCAACTTTATTCCCGTCTTCCGCATTGGGGCAGCCGATTTCCTTGAACCAGCTGATCCGGTAGGCCATGGAGGCGTTGCTGTAACCGTGCGGGACTCCCAGCCACCGGCCCCCCACCTTCCCGGACTTTAGAACATACTTTTCGAAGCCGCCGCCTCTCTTACCGAATTCCTCGGCCATATCGGTCAGGTCTACCAGATTTTTACGGTAGAGGTAATTCCATCCCGGCCAAAGTTCCGCGATATCGTAGCCGCCTGCCTGGACCGACGCCGCAATCTTAGGCTGCAGGTCCGGCCAGTTCAGAAAGTCAGCAGCCACCGTAACCCCGTTGGCCTGCCCCCACTCCTGGGCCTGTTTCTTGTAGAGGTCCTGGCCGGGAGCGATGAAATATGTGCCCTGCAGGATCGACAACTTGGTTCCCTTTTTAATCGCCGGCGCTCCGAACACCTGGCGGGTAGTCCCTCCCAGACCGGACAAACCCACCGCCGCCGCTCCCGCTATTCCTACCTTCAGGAAATCTCGGCGGCTTAACCCTTTGCCTTCCCCTTTTGAGACCTTCTTTTTTTTCATCACACCTTACCTCCTTTTTTTCTATCGGAGAGGTCCTCCGATGGTGAATCACGGGATTTGGTAAATTCTCTTTTCAGGGTAGCTTATCTTTTCCCCACACCTGGGTCAAAAAACTGCCATATTTAACCATGTCTCGCGAAACAAGACAAGGACAAAATAAGGACCAAGGCGCAAGGAACAAGGTACAAGACTTAATGGCACTAAACACTCAACACTTAACACTAATTGCTACACCCTACACTCAACCCCCTATACCCTTAGCCTTACGCCCTACGGTCTACGCCTTTTGTTTCGCCAACTGGATGGCCAGTTTGATGGCATCAGTCA
>JAOUFX010000860.1 GCA_029857975.1 Deltaproteobacteria bacterium
CCGCAGAAGGGCTGGTTTTGTTAGGAACGTTGGCTAACTCAGTTGGTTATTCGAAACAGGCCCTACAGATTCTTTTAGAAGGGGGTGATGAATTTGAAAACTTTGAACAAGTGTTTCTTATACACAATTGTTTTTTTCTCATATTTCTCCCTTGCTCACAATGCTGTTTTAGGAGGTGGCGCCATGGAGATATCATCATCTGCATTCAGGGACGGTGGAAAGATTCCGATTCAGTACGTCATGCCTGGGGCTGGGGGGAAGAATATATCAATACCGCTGGCATGGAAGAATGCCCCGGCAGGAACGAAATCCTTTGCCCTGTCAATTGTCGACCCGCATCCAGTTGCCCAAAACTGGGTCCACTGGCTCGTTATCAATATCCCTTCGAACGTAACCGCCATTGAGGAAGGAGCGTCCAGGAAGAAAATGCCGGCGGGCTCGATAGAACTGAAGAACTCCTTTGGGGATATTGGCTACGGGGGGCCGCAGCCGCCGAAAGGGACAGGAGACCATCCCTATGTTGTTACCCTCTATGCCCTAAGTGTGGAGAAGCTGGATCTTGGAGTGAACACATCTCTTTCAGCTTTCAAAAAGGCTGTGGAGGGGAAAATGATAGATTCTGCATCAATTACCGGGAAGTATGGACGGTAATCCCAACCTAGACCAATAAACAGGAAAAAGCGAGCCATAAAATTCTTTAAACGCTAAGGAGGAAAAATCATGGGGAAAATGGAGGGTACAATCAAGTCGGAAATCCTGCGCCTGGCGAAAAGGGAAGTGAGAGCCGTTTTTCTCCCTCTCAGGCGTGAAGTGTGGGCTATGAGACTCAAGCTTTCGGGGCTCTCCAAGGGCTTTGCCACCCTGAACAGACAAGCAAAGGAGCTGGGTCAAGGGGAAGCCAGGCCAAAGTTGGAGGCCAGCCCGGAAGAAGTGAAGGCGTCCCGCCTTACCCCGGAACGGATTCGTAATCTACGGATGAAAAAAGGTCTTTCCCAAAGGGAATTGGGTATTCTCACCGGAGCAACCACTGGGGCTGTCTTATCATGGGAGAAGGGCAAATTCAAACCAACACGGGATAAAAAGGCCGCCCTTGTGGCCCTTAGGAAGGTTACGAAGCGGGATGTTAGGAAGATGCTTGCTGAGAAAGCCGAAAAAGTGGAGCCCGTCAAAGGCAAGGTTAAAAAAGCAAATCCAAAGAGCCGTTCCAGGAAGTAGATTTTTACTCCAAGAGTCAGGATTTGATTTGACGGACAATGTTAAGCCAGGCATCGCTTTCTTCCTGAAATGTTGTTTTTGGGATTTTTCCTTGAAGTGCAACACTTCAAACGCAAATCGTCAATTTGGGTTGAATCCCGAAGCTATTTTCAAAGACAACTTTCCCATTGACTATCCATTCACATTAGATTATTTTTTGCTTGTCTTTTTCCTCTATTGCTCAGTAAACCCAATAGCGTAACCCCTAACTTTCTGGAGTTCGTGATGAAAAAGAGCTTCTGGAAAATGCCGGAAAAGAGCTTCTAAGGGTGATCTTGATTGTGCATCGTTAGGCTACGCGCGGCGGCTGGAGCGCCTCAAAAATGTGGTAACGGGGGACTTCCCCTTGATCTACTTTGGCGTGAATCTATGATGGACCCGCCACAGACTATTACGGAGGTGCTATTATGCCATTCGGAAGCAATGACTGGCTCGCGTTAACTCCGGAACCTACGTTGGAGCCGGAGATACCCATCTGCGATCCCCATCACCACTTCTGGGACCATCGCACCGAGCGCATTCCCTACCAACGGTATCTCCTCCATGAGCTGGCTGCTGACATCCACAGCGGACACAACGTGCGTTCCACCGTGTTTATTGAGGCACGAGCGATGTACCGCGCTGACGGACCGGAGGAGATGCGTTCCGTGGGTGAAGTCGAATTCGTGCAGGGGCTGGCTGCGGCCAGCGCTAGCGGTCTGTACGGCCCTGGCCGGGCGGCAGCCGCCATCGTCGGTCACGCCAACCTGAACCTGGGCGAACGGGTTGCATCGGTGCTGGACGCCTTGCAGGCGGCCAGCCCGAACCGGTTTCGTGGAATCCGCCATTCCGTGACGTGGGACCCCCACCCCGAGGTGGAAAACACGGCCGCTCACAAAATGGAGGGGCAGCTGGCCAGTCACCAATTCCGGGCAGGGGCGCGGGTGCTGGCACAGAGGGGGTTGTCCTACGAGGCGTGGCTTTTCTTCCCGCAGCTGCCCGAGTTGGCGGATTTCGCCAAAGCACTCCCCGACTTGACCATTATCCTGAAC
>JAOUFX010000864.1 GCA_029857975.1 Deltaproteobacteria bacterium
CCGCCCTTTATGAAAATGCTTTGGCTAACCTGGGAAAAAACAAGGAAACGGACTACTACGTTTGTCCGGTCTGCGGGTACACCGTAGAAGAGAAAGCTCCGGATACCTGTCCTATTTGCAAGACCTTGGGTTCCAAGTTTATTAAAATTTCCTGACGATCCTTGCCCAGTTTACCCCAGAACCCGTTCCCGGAGAAGAGAGCGTTGCAACGCTCTCTTCTCCGCTGGTATGCCCGTCACCAAAGAAATTTGCCCTGGCGGAAGAAGCGGGATCCTTATGGGATCATGGTCTCGGAGTTTATGCTGCAGCAAACCCGAGTCGAAACGGTCCAGCCCTATTTTGAACGTTTCCTGAAACTTTTTCCCACCCTCCCCTCTTTGGCTCAGGCTTCCTTGCCCCAAGTGCTCAAAGCCTGGGCTGGCTTGGGCTACTACGCCCGGGCCAGGCATCTCCATCAAGCGGCCAAAATCATCCGCCGGGATTTCGCCGGTAAGATTCCGTCAACCAAGAAAAACCTTCTTTCCCTTCCCGGATTCGGCCCTTATACTGCGGGAGCAGTGGCCAGCCTGGCCTTCAACAGACCGGAGCCCGCGCTGGATGGCAATGTCAGGCGCTTTCTCCTTCGCCTGCTTGGCCTCGGGGGAAGGAACCCAACGAATTTGCTCCCATACCTGGAAAACCTGGTAGCCGAATTAATTCCTCCCGGCCGGGCCTCGGATTTCAATCAGGCCTTGATGGAACTTGGGGCCCTGATCTGCATTCCTTCCCGGCCCAGGTGCGCTTTTTGTCCGGTTAATAAATTCTGCTCTTACCCGAGAGTCGGAGATAAGGTGCATAAGCGTTCGGCAAAAAAAATCCGGAAAGAGGCTTGGACCGTCGCTTTGGTGGAACAGGAGGGACGTTTCCTTTTGAATCGCCAAGAAGAAAAAGGCCTCCTGGCAGGCCTCTGGCAGTTTCCCATCGTGCGGGCAAACAAAAAAGGGGAGGCCGGGGGGTTAAAAAAGGCCCAAGAATTAAAAGAAAGGAAAGCGTTGAGAGAAATGCTGCGGGAGGATTTTGGGTTAAGAATCGAAATCAAGAGGCCTCTTCCTCCTCAAGAACATTCATTCACCCATATTCAAGTAACCATGAAACCCTTCCTCTGTTCTGCGGCCAGGCCATCTCGTACCCCGCCGGCTTCAAAAAACGTTCGCTGGATCAAACCCGTCAATTTTCCCCGTTATCCCATCTCCAGGGCCATGAGTAAAATCGCCGCCTTGATCCCCGCCCCTTCCGCAAGGGAACCTGCCGGCGGATGATCCGCAGGTTCCCTTTTATTCCGTTCCTGACTTCTCCTCCCGCCGATGCTTCCTCTTTCATGCCCTTCCGCACGGGTCTTCCACTTCCGGAATTGCGACCCAGTCTCTCCGGGGGAGGGGATGCCAGCGATCAGTAAAACTCCTTAAGAATTTCTATGATCCGCCGGTCGTTTACCGCAACGGGATTTCCGGCAAGATTGGCCGCATCTTTGCCCACTTCAAAAGCGATCGTCTTAAGCCCCTCTTCCGTAATCCCCAGGTCCCGGAAACGAATGGGTAGATTCAGATCCTCATAGAGGCGTACCAGAGCCGATTCCAAATCCTGCGAGCGGTCCAGGGCCAAAGCTAAGTCTAAAAATTCATTTTTACAATCCTCTTTGTTCACCCGCACGAAGCAAAGCAAACTCACAGCCAGAGCTCTGCCATGAGCAATGTGATACTGGGCGCCCAGGGCATGGGCAATGGCATGCCCCAGCCCCAACCCCTTGGAGAAAGCAACGCCGCCGTTAACAGCAGCCATGCACATATCCATCCGGGCATTCAGATCGTCCCCGTTGTTGTAAGCTTTCCTGAGGCTTTGCCCGACCAACTTTGTACCGGATAGGGCAAGCCCTGAATAATAAGGATGGTAGGGTGTGATTTTGCTCACATACGCTTCGATACAATGCGCCAAAGCATCAACGCCCGTTTCCGCAGTCAGGCTCTTGGGCATAGTGCGGCATAGATCCGGGTCAATCACAGCCAAACTGGGAATAATCAGGTTACTGATGATAATGAATTTCACGTTTCTTTCTTTGTCCGTGATGATCGAATAGGGATTGACCTCACTTCCTGTACCCGACGTAGTGGGGATACAAATAAAGGGGGGTAACGGAGGCTTTATTTTCCCGCCCCCTCCCATCGCGGCCTCGTACTCAGTTAAAGGGCCGGGTTGAGAGACCTTGATAGCAGCCGCTTTGGCCGCATCCATGGAACTGAGTACGAG
>JAOUFX010000863.1 GCA_029857975.1 Deltaproteobacteria bacterium
GGCGGGTGAGTTCAAGGGAGTGAAATACCTGAACGCCAGAGGCGCTTTCGCCTTAATGACCAGCTACATGCAGTTTGCCGTCCGAGCGGATAGCAAAATCCGCTCCATCGTTGACCTCAAAAACAAAAGGATTGTTCCGGGGAGGATTGGATGGAGCTCGGAAATAATTTTCAAAAATGTGCTCAAGCAGTATGGCTTGGACTACAACAAAATTCGCGAGCAAGGCGGGAAAGTAAATTTTGCCGGCTTTGCCGAGATGCCGACCTTACTTAAAGACGGCCACGTGGACATGGTTCTCCTTTCGGGCAACTCCCCTCATCCCGCGGCTTTGGATATTGAAAGCAGCTTTCCTTTGCGGATTTTGCCTCTGGAGAAGTCCAAGATGGAAGCCGTGATGAAAGAGCTCCCAGGCCTTTTTGTCAGCACGATTCCAGCAGGAAGATATAAAGGCAATAAAGAGCCCGTGGACGTCCTCGCCGTGGCCGGTATCTATATTGTCAACAAAGATCTTCCCGATAATTTTATGTATGAGCTCACGAAAGCTTACATAGAGGTGGGCCCGGAAGCCAGAAAGCTCATGCCTCATCTCGATTTGTGGAGCTGGGAGAAGGGAAAGGCTGGAATCTTTAAAGACCTCATGCATCCTGGTTGTTTGCGGGCTTTCGAAGAGGCGGGATATGGTTTTAAATGAGTAAACCGAGCCAATGGCGGTCCGGGGTTCTTCGCGCCGGACCGCTAATTCCCGTATCGCGAGAGAACGATGGTTGAAGAAACCAAAGATTTGGTGCGGCTGGGATTTTTTGAACATCTATGGAAGGGAGACCGGTTCACCTTAGGCACACTTGTGCGCCTGGGGCTTTTTGCCACCCTGGCGGTTGCACTTTCCATATTTCATTTGTGGACCTCATATTTCGGCATCCTGGAAGCCTGGCTGCATCGGGCCATTCATTTAGGTTTTGTTCTCATGCTGGTATATCTACTTCCCTCCGGCCCACTCCGGAAAGATGAAAAAGGCCGACTTTATGCACCTTTCCGCAAAATGGATATCGTCTTGTTCTTACTTTCTGCCGGGATCCTCGTTTACGCGTACGTCGATTATTTTGAGATCATTATGCGGGAAGGGATACCGAATGCGAATGACAAAATAGTCTCAACAGTTTTGATCATCCTGATCATCGAAGCGAGTCGCCGTATGTGCGGCTTTCCCATTGCCCTAATTTCTTCGCTTCTGGTCTTCTATGCTCTTTTCGGGTATCTCATTCCAGGCCTTTTGGGGATTCCTGGATATAGCTATGAAAAGTTCACGGACCAGATGTTCAATTCCATCGCGGGTATTTTCAGTATCCCCATGGGTGCCGCTGCGGTATACATTGTTATTTTCATTATTTTCGGCGCCTTCTTGTTGCGAACGCAGGCCGGGGAATTTTTCATTAAACTGGCCGTTGCCGTTGCCGGCCATCTCCGCGGAGGACCGGCAAAGGTGGCGGTTATCGCCAGTGCCCTGATGGGAACCATTCACGGGAGCGGTCCGGGTAATGTGGCTACCACAGGAAGTTTTACGATCCCGCTGATGAAGCGCATCGGTTATCCTGCCCATTTCGCCGGTGCCGTGGAAGCAGCAGCTTCCACGGGAGGAATCATCATGCCCCCGGTGATGGGCGCCACGGCTTTTGTTATCGCTGAATTTACTCAGGTTTCCTATGCGAAAGTTTGTGTCGTCGCCGCCATTCCTGCAATTCTTTATTTCCTGGCGGTGTACGTCACGGTCCACATTGAAGCTATTAAAAACAACCTTCAGCCCGTTCCCAAAGAAGAAATCCCTGGAGTCTGGGAGACTCTAAAGGGCGGGGGGTATATGCTTCTCCCGATCGGGGCAATTATTTTCTTTCTGGCCCAAGGTCAATCTGCCATGAAAGCCGGTTTTTGGGCTATTGTAGTTATTTTTTTCCTGTCGCAGGTTCGCCAGACCACCCGCATGGGGCCCCTGTCATTTCTCGGTGCCTGTGAGCTTGGAGCTCGGAACACGTTGATGATCTCAACAGCCTGTGCGGCCGCTGGAATCATTGTGGGGCTCATTTCACTGACTGGCTTGGGGGTCAAGCTCTCGGCCCTCGTGGTGGAAGCCTCTGGCGGCCATATGATTTTCGCTCTCATCTTCACCATGATCATTTGTATTGTGCTGGGCATGGGCATGCCCGTTACCCCTGCCTATCTCATCACGGCAACTACGGCGGCGCTTTCCTTGATGAAGATGGGAGTGGATACGCTCATTGTCCATCTTTT
>JAOUFX010000866.1 GCA_029857975.1 Deltaproteobacteria bacterium
AACGGGATTTGACCAAGGTTCAGGGACAGCTTACCCGGGCCAAAGGGTTTGACACCTTCGGTCCCTTCGGGCCGTGCGTATCCACCGGTCTGGACCCTTTCAAGCTCACGGTGAAAACCTACCTAAACGGAAAACTGGTTCAGGAGGGCCGCACGGACGATATGGTATTTTCCGTGCCCTATCTGGTTTCCTATCTTTCCCAATGCATGAGCCTTTTCCCCGGCGACCTTATCAGCACGGGAACCCCCAAGGGGATCGGCCCGATGAAGGTGGGAGACGTCGTCGAGGTGAGCATCGATGGGATCGGGACTCTTCGGAATATGCTGAAGTCCATATAAGAAAGGGCATTGAAAATTCGGCGAGATAGGGTATATGGAGCAAAGCTGCCATTTCAAGGGAAGAAACAGCTGTCCGCTATCAGCCTCCAATAAAAGAGGAGCGATGTGAATGGGTTCCTGTATTCAGTATTTCAGGATCTTCACATTCAAACCGGGGTCGTTGATCTTTAATAACTGATACACTTTGTTGGCCTCCTCTGGCGACGAATACCGGGAGTACGCTAAAACATAATAGCCTTTCCGAATCTCAAACACACCTAGGTCCTTGGGTGAGTAACGCTCCGTTCTCAGTCTTTCCTCTCTTAATTTCCTGTAGTCCTCCCAGGCAGTTTTTTCACTTTGGTATTCACCGATGATTACCAGATAACCGTGCGCCTGAGCGAAAAGAAGGCGTTGATCTCCTTCCTTTTCTTCTGCCCAGGCCAAATTCCTGAAATTTATTCCCTGCTGTTGGCCCGAGGGAGGGGTAAGACGGATCGGCTCTCCTGGAGCGGTCTGCAGCTGGGGCGGATTCAAAACCACACTGGTTAAGCTCTCCTTCACGTCCGATATTTTGCTCACCGCCTTGAATTCCGTGCTCAGGTTGCTCACCGTGGCGATCAGAATGGCGGGGATCCCCAGGGCATAGAAAAATATATCCTGTGGCCCTTTTTTCTCAAACTGGTTGGCGAAGAGGATGGAAGTGATAGCTCCGACTAAAATACCCGTTAAGATGATAGCCAAATAATTGGGCGGGTCCAGGTGCAAGCCCGGGTTTAACAGGGCTGGCAGGAGCTGCATAAAAAGAAATGGGGATATGGCCGCTATGAATCCAATGGCGAAGGTAATAAAAACATTACGAACCATATTCGGATTGGAGACCATGGACTCCTCCTTTCTCCTTTCGCGGGTCTAACTCCAAATGCTCGGTGGCAGACCTTGGTGTCCCCGGGTCTGTGCGGCCGTCCGCAGAATGGGTAACCATCACGCGCTTGCGTGATTGCCCGTACACTTGCTCTGCATATTTTTTAATAATTCTTATCTGCGTTTATCCGCCTTCATCTGCGTCCTAAAAATTCTTGATCCCCTCATTGATCTCCAGGATCATCCCATCCCGGGCGGCGATGATCCTTCTTCCGGTCTCCTGACTCAGGCGGCCGGCCAACTCTGAGGGCTCGGCTTGGAGGATCCGCGTCCCAAAATGAGTCAGGACCAGTACCTTGGCCTTGGTTTCCTTCAGAATGATTTTTACATCCTCGAAGGAGAGGTGGTCAATTTTGCGGTCCAGAATCTCAGCGAGGAGGACCACGTTCAGCAGGAGAACTTCTCCGGGATATTGGGAAATCAGGTCGGGGTGA
This sequence comes from Deltaproteobacteria bacterium, assembly GCA_029857975.1. Next base: position 1,676 of record JAOUFX010000866.1, read on the forward strand.
AACTTGGTGTCGGTGATGTAGGAGACCGTGGCCTCCGGAAGGTGAAAGTTGAAGCCATACGTTTCAACCGAGTGGTGATGCCTCCCGGCGGTGGAGAATTTTAAGTCTCCCAGAGTATAAGTCTCATTTTCCCTGAGAATTTCGATCTTTCCGAGGTAGGAACGGATATAGCGCAGAATCACGGGGTCGTCCTCGAGGGCTTCCTCCGGGGCAAAGAGTTTACCCTTGCGCTGGTACCCGCCTTCGGTCATGGCCTCGATCATGGCGTTGATATCGCCCGAATGGTCGAGATGCTTGTGGGAAAGGAGGATCCCATCCAGGGTCGTGGGGTCAAGCTTGGGATTGGCTGACAAGCAGCGGACCAGCGCTCCGGTCCCGGGGTCCATGTACAGGTTGACCCCCTGGAAGGACAGCCAGAGACCGCCCGATGATCGAAGCTGCCGGGCCACGACGAAACGGGCGCCGGCGGTACCGATAAACTTAATCCAATTCTTGTGGGTTTCATTTTCCTTTGAGGAAGGTTTCATATGGAGTGCCCATAATGCTTCAAGCAAAAAAACAAATACATTTTCTCTCGCCCGCTCCGCAAGGCGGCAAATACTGAAGA
>JAOUFX010000865.1 GCA_029857975.1 Deltaproteobacteria bacterium
GCCAGGTGTTTGGCCTGGGACATCCCTTTGGGACTAAGCTCTATGTCGGAAATCCCTTGAAATTTATGGTGTTCGTTCCACAGAGTTTCTCCATGGCGAATAAGGATCAACCGCATGGCTTTTTTTCATCTCCTCTTATCCCGAATTGTTTGACGCAAAAAGTTACTCACTGGATCGCCCAAAACGTTCTTTAAGGCAGCCTTATATAAACCATAGTTATGATTTTACCAAAGATTTTATGAGGTAAGAATTGGACGGAGCCTTTAAAAAGATTGGGGGAAAAACCATTTATTTTGTTCTACAGGCCGCCCTTTCGTTCCTTTTCTAATTTCTGCCATAAAACTGCATCCACTCCGCTCACTCGTAGGCGTTTTCGGCGGGCTTTATGCCCGCTTAGCATCTCTACGCAGGAGGGGGATGTTCCCAAGGCTTTGGCCAGGATCTCCCGGCAAAGGCGATTGGCCTCTCCGTCCGTGGGCGCGGCCGCCACACGAATCCGGAGAAATTCATTCCTATACCCCAAGATTTCGTTTCGGGATGCGCGTGGTTGCACGTATACGTTTAAAATTTTTTCAGTCAAAGAAGTATTTTTTTTCTTCATTCACCCTCGGACTGTTCGGAGTCGAAGGCATCTTCCTTGAATTTTTCCAGCATTTTTAAATGCATCTCGATGATGGCTTTTAACGAAGCTTCAAACTGAACCCGCTGCCGTTTGAGTTGGTTGATTTCTGCTTCCACCTGTAAGGCTTGAGCTTGGATGCTATCGAAGATTCTTTGGGCATTGCCTTTGGCCTCTTCGATGATCAGTTCTCCTTCTCTGCGGGCGTTGTTTTTCATCTCCTCGGTAATCCGCTGGGCTGAGACCAAGGTATTGCGCAATTCTTTTTCTTCTGCTTCGAGCTCATTAATCCTAGCCGATTTGCGGCGGTCTTCCTCCCGTAATTGATGGTTTTCCTTTATGAGTTCTTCAAACTCATTGGCCAACAAGTCTAAAAAATTATCCACCTCCACCATATCAAACCCTCTGAACCGCACCCGAAATTTTTGTTGTTGAATATCCAGGGGAGTGATTTTCATAGGCACCTTCCTCCTTGTTTTTAGTTGGCCGGAAAGCTTTCTCTGGAGGTCTGTACACCCATTTTAAAGCATGAATATCAAGGAATGCAATTTGATATTAAGGAGTATCCTTTCAAAAGTCAAGGCTTGTTTGAAAAATTCCTAATTTCTTTTTACGGATAAAATATTTCATGAAGATCAAGCTTTTGCTTTTAATGGGTACCCACCCTCAGTTTTATTTTTTACCCGGGCTGGAAAGCTTCTCCACAATAAACTGCGGGAGGGCAAACAAGTTTTTATAGTTGACTTCCGCAGGGACCTTTCAGTAGACTGCCTCTTATAGGGAGTTTGCGGCAATGAGTTTATTGCGGAGTCTGTTTTTTCTTCATTAGAAGAACGGATCACTAACTCCGAACGAATAACTCTCATTGAATACCAGGAGGGAAAAATGCAAAAACCCGTCGGGATCATCGGAGGGGGAAATATGGGAGAAGCTTTGACCGCCGGTATCATTCAATCCGGCCTCTTAAACCCCGGGGATATCTTATTTTTCGAACCCCGCTCCGACCGTAAGGAATATCTCCAGAAAAAATTCGGCGTCTCTCCAACGGAAAGTAACCAAGATCTTGTCAGCCTTGCCTCCACGTTAATCTTGGCCGTTAAACCCCAATCCGTTCCCGAGGTGCTCCTGGAAATTGCCCCTTGGATAACCCCCCACCATGTTCTTATATCCATCTGTGCTGGTGTACCCACCGATTATATTCAATCATTCTTTCCCCATTCTATCCGCATGATCCGGGCTATGCCCAATACGCCGGCCCTTATTCAAAAAGGAGCCACGGCTTTGGCCCCCTCTTCCGCTGCCAAACCCGAAGATTTATCTGCAGCCGAAGCTATTTTTCGAGCGCTGGGGATTACGGTTGTGGTTAAAGAATCTCAAATGGACGCCGTCACCGGCTTGAGCGGCAGTGGGCCGGCCTACATATTCGCAGTCATAGAAGCTCTGGCCGCCGGAGGTGTCAAAGAAGGTTTGGCCCAGGATGTAGCTTTGGCCCTTACAACCCAGACGGTCTTCGGCGCAGCTTGTTTAATTCAGGCCACGGCCAAGCATCCAGCAACTCTCCGCGATCAAGTCTGTACTCCGGGAGGTACAACCATGGCAGGTCTTTATGCCATGGAAGAAGGAGGATTTCGATTGGCTTTGATGAATGCAGTCATTGCCGCTA
>JAOUFX010000867.1 GCA_029857975.1 Deltaproteobacteria bacterium
TTTCTTTGCCGATAATTTTTCTTTGGTAGCACTCCATGGCAAAGGCAATCACAACCGCGGCAGAAATCAAGTCCAGCCCGTAAAAGTTGACCTGGGCATGAGCTTTTAAAATCGCCTCGATATCCGCCATACCACATTGAACGCCAAAACCCATTAAGGTAGCCGTCTGCACTCCCTTCCCCCTGATTTTCCCGTATTGCTTTGATTCAACTTCGAAAGATTTATGACACGGCATGGGGCAGGAGAAACAGGTCTCGGAATGACTTGTTAGGTATGGTAAAAGGGCATCGCCGTCAATCTTATTCAGGTGAGGGCAAATCCCTTTCTGACCGTTGAAACCCAAGGCTCCACCCAAAGTTCCGTACCGGTGCTTTACTGAACCCGTAGAACCAAATTTGCTATAGGAGGCGTAAAATTTTTGGTTTACGAGGTAATCAACAATTTCTTTTGCTTTCAAGGCCAACGCCCTTGGGTCGGCAACTCCAACCCTGTGGGTTCCCCGAACCGCCACTGCTTTTAGGTTTTTTGAACCCATGATGGCTCCAAACCCTCCCCGGCCTGCCCCATGGTGATCCGCAATGATGGTCGTCAAGAGCGCTTTTTCTTCCCCCGCTTTTCCAATGGCGGCGACCCCCAATTGGGGGTCGCCAACCTCAGAGCGAATATTAGCGGTAGTCTCCTCAGGGGATCTTCCCCAAAGATGATCCGCTCTTTTAAGAGTCAGAGCACCATTCTCAACCAAAAGGTAAGCAGGGAAGGATGCTTTGCCGGAGATAACCAGTGCATCCAGACCCGACATTTTGAGGGCAGCCCCGAAGTTGCCGCCACCGTTTCCAGAACCCGTAATACGTGTAAGGGGACTCTTCGCAGCCACAGACCACCGGCCGGAAAAAGGAACCGGGGTCCCTACAAAAGGACCCACGGCAAAGATTAAAATATTTTCGGGGCTAAGGGCGTCCACCCCAGCTGGAAGAAGCCTATAAAGAAGAGAGGCCGCCAATCCCCTTCCTCCAACATAGGAGCACACTTCATCCTTCTCCCATGGCAGGGTAGTGGCAATCTGGGTTGTCAGGTCAAACCGAATGATCTTTCCGGCATAACCCCCGGGTAAAATCATCTTACCTTCCCTCAATGGAACCAAAAATACTTATTTCATTCTGCGGATACGCACCTCAATTTCTTTGGTATCTTTCAACAAAGCCACCAGTCTGGAGGTATCGGTTTCTCCGTAGTGATAAGGATAAAGAATCTTCGGTTGGAAAGCCCGGGCAGCATCGGCAACCATCTCGGGAGTCATCGTATAGGGCAGGTTCATGGGCAGGAAAGCGATGTCAATATTCTTCAATTTTTTCATCTCGGGAATATTTTCCGTATCCCCCGCCACATAAACATTCCTGTCGCCGAAGGTAATGATGTAGCCATTCCCATGGCCTTGCGGGTGAAACGGTTGGCCATTGTCTCGTTTATGCTTGATGTTATATGCCGGAACGGCCTTGACCTCTAAACCCTCAATGGTCTTAACGTCTCCATTATTCATCACGATGGCGCCGGTGACCGGGGGGGTGCAGATCTGGGGGCAAACCACTGCGGTTTTTTCGGTGCGCAGCATTCCCAGGGCTTTTAAATCAAGGTGGTCCATGTGTTCGTGAGTAAGCAGGATGAGATGGGCTTGCGGAAGTTGGGTGTAATCGGCCTGCTGGGTCCACGGGTCAATGTGGATAACCTTACCGCCGAATTTGAACATCATCGTGCCATGGCCGATAAAAGTGATCTCCAGATTGCCGGCAGAAGTTTTGATAACATCCGTTGCCAACTTTTCCTGAGCAGCAGCTTCCATGACGAACCCTCCTATGAAGAGATTTAACAACAAAAAATTGCCTGACCCTACTGCATCTTCCCCTTTGATCATCAAGGGGCTGAAATACAAATCCAATATAACATGGGGCTCATGGCCAAGGCAAATGATTACAGCCCAAATTTCCTTGACAGGCCATCGCCTCCCCCTTATACTCGCAAAAAAAGAGAGTTCTTATCGAATCGAATCACTTTTGCAAAAGGGACAAGGAAGGGAACTCCGCTGTCGAATCGACAAACGACCATGAAGGAGCAGAGATGAGCCAGAAGAGCGAACTCAGGGATGGAATGATGATTGACTGGGACGTTCCGATCACGATGGATGACGGCCTCGTATTACGGGCCGACATTTACCGTCCGCCGCCGGAGGGCCAATATCCGGCGATCTTAACCTACGGCCCGTACGGGAAGGGCCTGGCCTTCCAG
>JAOUFX010000063.1 GCA_029857975.1 Deltaproteobacteria bacterium
TGTACCCCTTATGCTGTCTCTTGGATCCATGCCCAGATTACAAACGGCGGCGCTGTGGGCTCGGGGATCGAGGCCGCCTATAAAATTCTGATGCGCAAAGGAAAGTACGATGGCCCTTTCCCCAACGTGATCGTGATGGCTGGGGACGGCGGCTCGGTAGATATCGGCCTTCAGGCAATGTCGGGGATGATGTACCGAGGACACGATGCTCTCTTCATTTGTTACGATAACGAAGCTTACGCCAACACGGGCATTCAGACCTCACCTACGAGTCCGTATGGGGCGCATACTACCTTTACCCCACCGGGCAAGGTCATTCCAGAAGGGAAAACCCTTTTTCCAAAGGATCCTCCCCAGCTGGTGATCGGCGGGCATCCGGCAGTCAAGTATGTGGCCACCACCTGTGTATCCTATCCCACTGACCTGATGAACAAAGTGCGCAAGGCGCTGAACGTGGATGGGCCCACTTTCCTGCATATGCTTGCGCCCTGCCCCAAGGGGTGGAAGTTCGATGAAAAATTGACGCTGGAAATGGGCCGTTTGGCGGTTGAAACCGGGATGTGGACCCTTTATGAATGGGAAAACGGAGTCTACAAATATTCCCACATCCCCAAGAAATATAAACCAGTCGGCGAGTATATGAAATACCAGGGGCGTTTCTCGCACCTGAAAGAAGAGCACATCGCCAAGATGCAGGCCTTTGTGGATGAAAAGATTCAAAGGATAAAGGCCATTGCGGTCGAGGCTCCCATCCCCACACCTAAAAAGAAAGCTTAACTTTTGGCGGCGGTGGGATATTTATGATTAGGGATATGATTCTCCACAATAGGTTGTGTCATTAACGTGATGGAGGGACATACCCCCTAATCATAAATAATGAAATCTCCAAAGCATAAAAGTACCTAACTCTTGGGCTCTGGCAAACTCCCCCCGCCGATAAGCTTTTCAAAAAATGGTTTTTAGGAATTGGCCAGGAGTCCTCTCCGAGGAAGCAAGGGTTCAGTGGTTCATCCAACTTTTTTAATTGACATTTGGCGATTATAGTTTTATTAGGTAAATTTTAAACCTAAACCAATTAAATTCACCAGAAATTTTTCAGGAACAAAATCATAAAAAACAAGGAGGGGAAAATGAAAAAATTTTACTGTAAGCGTTTAACTTACCTGTTTTTTCCGCTTATCCTGCTATGGGGAACGTTTTTCTGGGGAGGATATGCCCTTGCCGGGGAATATCCTGAAAAGCCAGTTAAATTGATCGTTCCCTGGAAGGCCGGGGGAGATACGGATGTGCTCATGAGAGTCATTGCCCATTATGCCAGTAAATACCTCGGGCATCCCATGGTGGTGGTTAATGTAGGCGGCGTGGGAGGAACGCTGGGGGCCCGGCAGGGAAAAGACGCCAAGCCCGATGGCTATACCCTCACGGCGACCCATGAGTCCGTCATTACTTCCCAGCTCGTGGGAGTGGCCGATTTCAACTATTCTCAGTTCATACCCATTGCCAACATGGTGGCCACCCCGGGAATTGTGGCTGCCCGACCCACGGCACCCTGGAATAATATCAAGGAAATGATCGAGGATGCTAAAAAAAGGCCCGGCCAGATTACCTTCGGGGCCACTCTCGGATCTACCAGCCATTTCGTCCCCCTGGAAATTGCTTACAAGGCGGGGATTGAGTTCAAAATCGTTGGGTATGAAGGGACGGCCGATCGACAGACAGCTTTACTTGGGGGATTTATCGACTTGGGTGAGAGCAACCCGGCCTCGGGGAAAAAATACTTTGAAGCTAAGAAACTGAAAGCTCTGGGTATTGCCCAAGCCAAAAGACACCCCATGGTCCCTGAAATGCCAACCCTGAGAGAGCTGGGTTTGGATGTAATCATCGAAGTCAATCGGGGAATCTGCGCCCCCCTGAACACCCCCCAGCCCATTGTCAATAAATTGGTCTCCGTTTTGAAGAAAGCCTCCGAAGATCCTGAATTTGTGAAAAAGATCGAAGATCTCGGAACCGCGGTCAATTTCCTTCCCACGGATCAGTATAAAGCCCATATTAAAAAGGAAACTCAGCGGTACTCTCTTTTGGCCAAAAAGTTTGGCGTTGAAGGATTGAAGAAAAAGAAATGATTCCTTAAGGATGGGGTCTTCCGCAACGAAAAAAAGTCAGGAAGACCCCAACTTTTTCCAAATAAAATGAGAATAATCTGATGAAAGAAGACAAATTCATCGGGGTGATCCTCATCATCTTCAGTGTTTTTATGTATACTCAAACCCTGGATTTTCCCGCGGCCGTGTTTGGAACCATGGGAGCAGGTTTCTTTCCGAAAATTCTCTTCACCCTTCTTGCTCTTTCCGGGGTGGCTTTAACCATTGGGGGATGGATCAGAGACAGAAAGCAAGCCAAAGCAATGGACGGACGGCAAAAAGCCAGCGGGACGGAATCCTGGAAAAAATTCAAAGCCTCTTTGAAAGATCATTCCCTGGTGATCATAAGCTTTTTTTTCGTGTTCGGCTACATTCTCTTCATGGAATATTTTGGATACATGATTGCCACGCTTCTGTTTATGTTGACCCTGATGTGGTTTTTGGCGCCCAAGGGCCACAAGGGAATCCCCTTGATTATCATCGTATCCTGCGCCGTGACTTTTATAATTTATTTTTCTTTTCAAGAACTGCTTCAGATTTTTTTACCCGAAGGAATTTTATTCTAATCCGGATGACTGGACTTTATTCGTTGGTGGAAAAATTTTTATGATCGATCTGATTATCCTCGGTATGCAAGAAATACTTAAACCGTATCCCCTGCTATTTCTCCTTCTGGGAACCATGGCCGGTATAATTGTGGGCTGTATCCCGGGCTTTACCATCACCATGGGCGCCGCCCTGACCCTGCCTTTAACTTTTGGAATGAGTTCCATCCAAGGCCTGGCCGCCATGATCGGGGTATTAGTCGGTGGATTAGCCGGAGGGCAGATCTCAGGAATTCTGATGGGAATTCCCGGAACGCCGTCTTCCATTGCCACTGTTTTTGACGGCCATCCCATGGCCAAGAGGGGAGAGGCAGGCAGTGCCCTTTGTATCGGAATTTGGGCTTCTTTCTTTGGTGGATTAATCAGCGCTTTCATTCTTCTCTGTTTTGCTCCACCACTGGCCACGATGGCCCTAAAATTTGGGCCTTGGGAATTCTTTTCTCTGGTAGCCTTCGGCCTGACCATCATCGCCAGCCTTTCCGGAAAATCCCTCCTGAAAGGGTTGATTGCCGGGCTTCTGGGTCTGATCGCCGCAACGGTTGGAGCCGATCCCATGACCGGAGTCCTTCGATTTGAATTTGGACTGCATGGGCTCTCCGGGGGATTTTCCTTCCTCCCGGTCCTGATCGGGCTCTTTGCCTTCTCCGAATTGATGGGCACCCTGGAGAAAAAGGAACGGGCCGCCACTGCCCTGATCCAAAACCCCAAACTCAGTTTTTCGTCCGCCAAAACAATCAAGACCATCTTCAGCCAACCCTTCAATCTATTGCGCTCCTCCTTGATCGGCGTGTTTATCGGCGCCCTTCCAGGGGCGGGAGGAAGTATTTCCAACATCTTGAGCTACGACCAAGCGGTCAAAGGTTCCAAACACCCGGAAAAATTCGGAACCGGCATCCCGGACGGGATCATCGCTTCGGAATCAGCCAATAACGCGACCGGCGGGGGTGCCCTCATTCCCACCATGGCTTTGGGAGTTCCGGGAGATGCCGTAGCCGCCATTATGATGGGAGCGCTTATCCTCCATGGGATTCAACCAGGCCCTCTTCTTATCGTTGAATTCCCCGAATTAGTCTACGGTGTATTTATGGCTTTTTTCCTGGCCCATTTCTTCATGGTGGGGCTTCAGCTCTATGGAATTCATCTCTTCGTAAGATTGACCAAAGTGCCTTTCTACATTTTGGTCCCTTCCATATTGGTTTTTTGCGCTGTTGGCTCCTTCTCGATCCACAATCGATTTTTTGACATTTGGGTCCTTTTTATCTTTGGAGTTTTAGGATACCTCATGAAAAAGTATGCCTTCCCCCTGACCCCGATGATTCTGGGAGTCATTCTGGGTCCATTAGCGGAGACTAATTTTCGCAGGGCTTTACAGACCAGCGATGATTATACGCTCTTCTTTACCCGGCCGATCTCCCTGGCCTTTTTAATCCTCTCCTTGATTTCTTTGCTCTATCCATTCTATCAACGACGAAGAGAACGCCAAAAAAAGCAAGACCAACGTCTTGACTCTCCTTAGGAAATAGCCCTGATCCCCAATTCCATTTCCGGAAAGGATAATGATGAGACCTTCATTTACCTCGCACCGCCCTGTGGTCATGGGTACAAATTGGATGATTACCTCGGGCCACCCTCTGGCTTCTCAAGCGGGAGCCTCTATTCTGGAGCGGGGTGGAAATGCGATCGATGCGGCGGTGGCAGCCAATGCCGTTTTAGCCGTGGTGAGGCCGCATATGTGCGGAATCGGGGGGGACGTCTTTATTATTTTTTATAGGGCCAAAGATCGAACGATTAAAGTCCTCAACGCCAGCGGTCGTTCTCCTTACAAGGCAACCAAAGATTTTTTTGCAGGTAAAGGACTGGAAAAAATTCCCCCCACGGGGATCTTAAGTTCAACTGTTCCCGGAGTGGTAGATGGATGGAGCATCGCCCTTGAAGAATTTGGTTCCATGTCTATGGAGCCCTTACTCCAGAGGGCCATTGCCTATGCTGCCAAAGGATTTCCCGTCTATAAAGAATTGAGCCAAACCATCGAAAATTCAGCCGCGCTGTTGAAGAAATGCCCGGAAACAGAAAAAATATTTCTGAGGAATGGCCGGCCGCCCAGAACTGGTGAGCTTTTTGTTCAGCCCGAGTTGGCCGAATCGCTGCAAAAGATTGCCAGGGGAGGAAAGGAAATATTTTACCGGGGAGAAATTGGGCAAGCCCTTGTTAAATTCTCCAGGGAGAATGAAGGCCTGTTTACCGAAAAAGATCTGGAAGATCACCGCTCAACATGGGTGCAGCCCATCGAGACCCTCTACAAGGGCTATCGCATCGTTGTGGTTCCCCCAAACTCCCAGGGGATTGCTCTCTTAATGCAGCTGAATATCATCGAAAATTTTGACCTGGCTAAAATGGAACACAATGGCACCGACTATATTCACCTTTTTGTGGAAACAAAAAAGCTGGCATTTGCCGATCGTGATCAATATGTCTGCGACCCTGATTTCCATTCCATTCCGGTGGCCAAAATGATTTCTAAAACCTATGCCAAGAAACAGGTGAAAAGAATTAACTCTAACCGGGCTACTTTGTCAGTCCCCCCTACGAATTTTTCCAGTACGGGAGAAGATACAATCTATCTGGCGGTAGTGGACAAAGAAGGGAATGCGGTCTCGATGATCCAAAGTCTCTATGAAGCCTTTGGGAGTGGGGTAGTAATCAAAGGGACAGGGATCATGCTCCACAATCGTGGCCGAGGCTTTTCTTTGGAGCCAGACCATCCCAATTGTATCGAACCCCATAAACGCCCTTATCATACCCTGAGCCCCTGCCTGATCATGAAGGGGGAGTGTCCATTCATGGTTCTGGGCACTCCGGGAGCCGATGGCCAGACCCAGACAATTCTCCAGGTGATCGCGAATATACTTGCCTTCCAGGCCGATATCCAGGAAGCCATTGAGAGTCCCCGCTGGCGCAGTAATGCCGGAAACAGCCTTTCCATTGAAAAGCGTTTTCCTCCAGCGGTTATTGAAGGGCTAAAAGCCAAGGGGCATCAAATCGAACTCCTGCCGGAATGGTCAAGGGTCTGTGGGGGTGCTCAGGGAATTATCATCGATCAAGAAAATGGGGTGCTCATGGCGGGCGCCGACCCCCGACGACAGGCTTATGCCATCGGATGTTGATTTCACTACCGGGAATTCACCAGGAGGAGGTTCTCTCGCCCCCTTTTAAAGAGAGAGCAGGGCATGAAAATTACTTTTTTAACCAATGAATATCCGCCCCATATTTATGGAGGAGCCGGAGTCCATGCCGAATACCTTTCCAGAGAACTGGCCAGCCTGGAAGAGGGCCGACATACGATAAATGTTCTTTGCTTCGGAGAACAAAAGGAAGATTCTGCGAATAAAACAGTACAAGGAATTCTTCCCCCCGTGGACTTCCCCTTTCAGGACTTCCGTTATCAGAAATTATTTGACACCCTCTTGCGGAACATCATCATGTCAGGAACTGTGCCAGAGGCGGATATTGTCCATTGCCATACCTGGTATACGCATTTTGCCGGTTGCCTGATCAAACAAATCTTGGGCATTCCTCTGGTCCTCACCACCCATTCTTTAGAACCTCATCGACCCTGGAAAGAGGAACAGCTGGGCCCGGCCTACAGGGCCAGTTCCTGGCTGGAAAAAACCGCTTACGAAAATGCCGACGGAGTGATTGCCGTATCCCGCGCGATGGCAACGGGGGTACATGATCTTTACCAGGTTCCGTTGGAAAAAATTCGCCTCATCCCCAATGGCATTGATACGCATCAATACCAACCGACCTTTAATCCGGCGCTGTTGACTTCCTATCGGATCAACCCGGATCAACCCTACCTTCTCTTTGTAGGCCGTATTACCCGACAAAAAGGGTTTATTCACCTCATCAACGCCATCAGGTACATATCTCCGGGCTTACAGGTTGTATTATGCGCCGGCGCTCCCGACACCGAAGAAATTGGCCAGGAGATGGAGGAAAGAGTCAAAGCGGCGCGAGCTGACACCAAGAATGAGATCATCTGGATCGATCAATGGGTTCCCCGATCCCACCTTATCATCCTTTATAGTCATGCTTCTGCTTTTGTCTGCCCATCGGTCTACGAACCCTTCGGGATCATAAATTTAGAAGCCATGGCCTGCGGGACGCCGGTAATCGCCTCGGCAGTAGGTGGAATCCCGGAGGTGATTATTCACGGGAAAAATGGATTGTTAGTTCCTTTTGAACCCATTGGTTCCAATAACTTCGAGCCCAAAGATCCACAACAATTTTCGCGTGATTTGGCCGCGGCTGTAAACAGCCTTTTCGGTTCCCCGGAAAAAAGGAGACGGATGGGCTCCCAAGCCCGGGAAAAGGTCGAAAAGAACTTTAGCTGGGAAAGTATAGCGCAGCAGACTTTTAAATTTTACCGGGAATTGACCGCAAGCAGAAAAAACTAAAGCGTCAGTCACATTCATCCCGATCTCATCCCTTTTAGTGGCTTTAATAAAATTTATTGGGACACAGATTTTCGCAGATAACCGCAGAAACAAAAAAGACGCTATGCGCATAGCGCTAAGCGACTTTCTGTGTACATCCGGCCCAAAAAGGAATTTCCTATACAATAAATTTAAAACTCGAAACCTGAAATTCGGAATTTTCCGGATAGGTCTAATGATTTGGGCTCTACACCTTAATTACCTTCCCTGCTTGGATTAGTGAGGTTAGGATTTCATACATATTCGAGACTTTCCCCACTTGCAGATCTTTTTTTATTCCGAAATAATCCAAACAAGTCCCGCAGCATAGGATCTCCACCCCTTTCGCGTTTAGTTCCAGTAGATCCTCCAGAACTTCGGACCCCGCACAGGCCAGTTTTACACCGTTATTCATGAAAATAATTTTCTTTAAGTTGGTTTCTGATTGCTCTAACGTTTGCAGGAAGGACCGCATCAGAATTTTTCCTAACTCTTCTGAACCTCGGCCCAGAGAATCAGAATCAATGAAAATGGCCAAATCGGTGACCACCTGGTCCTGTTTCGTTTCGGCTTTTTCGGATCTATTCAGTCCGCCTCTTTGAATGGTCAAAAAAAATGTTCCTTTTTCTTCGGCTACGCTCACTCGACACCCTTGGCTTTCGGCAAACCGGCGCACATTTTCTTTTGAACCCGCGTTATCCAGCAGAACTACAACTTCTCCGGCATCCTGCTCTTCCAAGGCTTTTTTCGTTTCCATGACGGGCTGGGGGCAGGCCAGTCCCCGACAATCGATTCGTTTCATTTATCCCTCTCCTCTCTTGAGTCTTCTCTCTGCTTGTTGTAATATAGCATAAAATATCCGGAGGCCTCATCATGAAGTTCAAAGGCAAGGAACAATGCTGGGAACATAGGCAATGCGGAAAGGATAAGGACGGCAGCTGTCCGGCCTATCCAAACTACGGCCGGTTATGCTGGCCGATTGCCGGGACGAAATGCCGGGGCCAGGTTCAGGGGATTCATGCCCAGACCATCCCAGACTGTGAGGCCTGTGATTTTTTTCAATCCGTAGTTTGGAACGGAATCTCTTGAGCGGCTCTAAGAGGCCTTATGCCTGCCAACCTCCCGCCTCAATATAAGGAAGCCGAAGAACGTTACCGCCGGGCGAGGACCAACGAAGAAAAGGTCCTGGCCTTGGAGGAGATGCTGGCGATCATCCCCCATCATAAAGGGACGGATAAGCTTATTGCCCAGCTGCGCAAACGCCTTTCTCAACATAAAGAAGAAGCGAAACGTCGCCCTTCGACTTCCCGGCAAATCGACCCTTTCGTCGTCAGAAAAGAGGGAGCAGCGCAGGTCTTATTGGTGGGGTTGCCCAACGGAGGCAAATCTCAAATTTTGGCTTCATTAACCAACGCCCTTCCGATCATTGCCGACTACCCTTTCACTACCCGTCTGCCCTTACCGGGGATGATGAAATTCGAGAACATCCAAATTCAAATGGTGGACACTCCCCCATTGATGGACGAATACGCTGAGTCGGGCCTTTTCAACCTCATCCGCAGCGCCGATGCACTGGTGATCATCCTGGATTTGACCGAAGACTGCCGCACCCAGATCGAACTTGTCCTCGAAGAACTGGACCGCCGTAGGATCAGGATTCTAAAGAAAGGGGAAGAAAAAAAGACCGAGTTGGGCCTTTTTTACAAAAGGGCTGTCTTCGCCGGCAACAAGGCCGACCTTCAGGTTGCTCAGGCGCATTGCCGAAAACTGTTGGGAGAATTCTCAGCGATTTACCCCCTCTTGTGCATCTCCGCCAAGGAAAACCTCAATCTGGATGAGCTGAAAAAAGATATCTTTGGCATCTTGGATACGGTCCGCGCCTACACCAAAGCTCCAGGCAAGCCCGCGGATTTACAAGACCCGGTAATCCTGCCAAAAGGCAGCACAATCCTTGATTTTGCCGCTCAAATTCACAAAGACTTTGCTCAAAAATTAAAATTCGCCCGCCTCTGGGGCAAGGAAAAATATAACGGGCAGATGGTTCAGCGGGATTATGTGCTCAAAGATGGAGACATCATTGAACTGCATACCTAAAGACCGTAAGGCGTAAGTCGTGAGTGGTGAAAGAATACCACCTCCCACGTTAAGCCTTACGCCTCACGTCTTGCGCCTTACGCCTTGCGTCTTAAGTTTTACTT
>JAOUFX010000868.1 GCA_029857975.1 Deltaproteobacteria bacterium
AGCGAAATTGAGCCTGGCGACGTTCATGCCCCGCCCCATCAATTCCTCAAGAACGGTTTCTGAATGAGAGGCCGGACCGATCGTGCATACGATCTTGGTTTTGTGATCAGGCAATTTCACGCCCACGCTATTTCCCCCTTAACTGCACATATCGGGCAATGCCGTTTCTCGTAATCAGGCCTATAATTCTGTCTTTTTCTGTAACCACAACCCGCCCTTTGTCCTCTTTTATCATCAATTCAAGGGCTTTCATTACGTCATCATTTATAGACACTTCCCACTTTTTGTCATGGGGTACCAAAATACCAGATGCTGTCACCCTTCCCCAATCCTCCCTGGGAACATTTTTAACCTCTTTAAGGGTCACGATGCCAAGAAACTTTCCATCATCAATCACAGGAAACCCGCCATATCCATATTTGAGAAAATATTCCTCCACAGCCTTGTCGATGGTGATCGATGGAGTTAAGGTTTTCAAATCCGTCACCATAATATCTTTGACCTTGATGCCTGAGAGGGTTTCCTGAAGGGTTGATTGTTGATAACTTGCCTGTGCTGCGCTATAAAGAAACCATCCAATAAGCATCAGCCAAAGTCCTCCTGGGCCGCCTGTAAAAATTGAGAACAGTCCGAAGAAGATAAAAAACAGGGCGATCATTCGTCCCACGCTGGATGCCTTTTGAGTCGCATAAAAATAATCCCTTTTCCTTCGCCATATAACCGATCTCAACACCCTGCCTCCGTCCATTGGAAATCCAGGAATGAGATTGAATACACCAATAATAAAATTGATTTGTGCAAGATAGGCAAAAAGTGCCTTGCTCCCGCCTGCCGTACTCATCATCAAGATATAGAAAAAAGCAGAAAGGAAAAAGCTTGAGAGGGGGCCAGCGATTGCAATCCAGAATTCTGCTTTCGGATGCGGGGGTTCTCCTTTCATCTGGGCAACGCCTCCAAAGATGAAGAGCGTAATACTCTCGATCGAAAGCTTGTATTTCTGGGCTACATACGAATGGGCAAGCTCATGAAAAGCAACTGAAGCAAAAAGCAGGAGCGCCGCCAAGACGCCTTTAACCCAGTAAGAGGCTATCGGGAGATCCGGGGCGGCTATCGGAAAATAGCGAGAGGACAGTGACCAAGTGATCAAACCAAAGACGATCAGCCATGAAAAGTGTACCCGCATCGGTATTCCCATTATTGTTGCAACCTTCCACGACCCCTTAAGTGATGCGCTGTTCATATTTCCTCCTCCTTTTTTTGCCTTGAAATCTCTAATCTATTGCCACAGCCGTCGTTCTCTCCCCCCTTACTATTTCAACGAACGATGTTACTGGTTCTTTCCATCAGTTGTGTCCAGCCGCCGGTAAAGAAGTTCTATAATGGCCCCAGTCCTACTGAGATTATCGAAAATAGGCTTTCAGCACATACTCCAGTATCATTCGATGAGTATTAAAAAAGGAACCATTGAGGGCGATCGCGTGTCGCATCACGTCAATAAAACGATCTCGGTCATGATAGAAGAGAGGAAGAATGATATGCTCCAATTTGTCATAAAGAGATGAGGCATCTTTTGACCAATCGCTGCTTTCTACCGTTCCACGCCGGCTCTCTCCAATGGACCATCCGGTCACCCCATCAATGTGCCCCTCAATCCACCACCCATCGAGAACACTCAAGCTGGGGACCCCGTTAAGAGCTGATTTCATCCCACTCGTTCCCGACGCTTCCATAGGCGGTTGGGGTGTATTCAGCCACAGATCGACCCCTGAAGTCATTATCTTTCCAAGTTCAATATCGTAATTTTCAAGATAGGCTATTCTAATCTCTTTTTTGAGAGATTCTTTAGCCTGAAAAATTCGTTTGATGAGTTCTTTACCGCCTTGATCTTGAGGATGGGCTTTCCCACCATATATGATCTGAAAGGGACCGGTTTTCGATGAAATGGTTCTAAGCCTCTCGATATCTTGAAAGAACAAGTCACCCCTCTTGTATGGGGTGGCACGGCGTGCAAAGCCGATTGTCAGAGTATTCACATCCACTCCAACGCCTGTTTTCCGGTTAACATATTCAATTAGCTCATTCTTCGCTTCTTGGTGAGCTTCCCACACCTCCTGCTTTGGGATGTTCAGAGCATACCGGAGGCTGAAGTTGTCCTCTCTCCAACCGGGGATATAGCGGTCATAGAGCCCCTGAAATGGGTGAGAGATCCATGTGGCGGCGTGGACTCCATTGGTAATCGCATCAATGGTATGGCCCGCAAACATCAGTCTTGAA
>JAOUFX010000869.1 GCA_029857975.1 Deltaproteobacteria bacterium
TTCCTTCGGCAAGTCCGTCGAATCTTACTGGTTTGTTACGGATGACGAATGATAAGGGGATTCCCAGAATCCACATCCCCAATCCGAGGATCATCAAGGTAGCCCTCCACTGATAAACCTCAATGAGCCAGACAATGATCGGGACAATCAATCCACTGGCCCCAAAACCTGAGGCCATAACTCCAAAGGCTTTCCCTATATTTTTGTCAAACCATTGGGCTACAGCGGACATGGTGACGACGATGGTGCACCCACCCGCTCCCAAGCCCAGAAGAAGAATAGAACCGTAAAACATGGCCAGGGATTGGGTAAAGCTGAAAAGGATTAGCCCCAGACCGACCGCGATTACTCCGGTAAAGATGAGCTTTTTTGAACCATAGCGATCGACGAGGAAACCGATGGGAAAGGCGAAAATTCCCATCTCCAAGCCGCGCAAGCTGGCCCCCAACGAGATTTGGGTATAACTCCAGCCAAATTCCTTTACCAGCGGCTCAAAAAAAGCCGTAAAGCCGAAAAAAACAATGCTGCCTACATAGAGGGAGATCAGGAAGCAAGCGAAAACGACCCACCAACCGTAATAAATATTTTTAAACATAGGCGTTCAGGGGAACCCCCTCACCCTTCCCCTCTCCCCCGTTTGCGGGGGAGAGGGGAAGGGTGAGGGGGCTTAACTTGAGGGATGGTTTTCCCTTTCTCAGATGGTCATTCCACCATCGATGGCGATATTCGCGCCGGTCATAAAAGCTGCTTCATCCGCAGCGGCAAAGAGAATGGCGGCAGCGATTTCCTCATCCTTTCCCAGTCGTCCCATGGGCTGGCGGGCGATAAAGTCTACTCTGGCTTTTTCGGGATCGGCGAAGGCCTGAATCCTTCTTTCTAAGGAGGGGGTGTAGGTAGTTCCGGGGCATACACAATTCACCCGAATATTTTCAGAAAGATAATCCGCGGCCATGGCTTTGGTGAGGGCCAAGACTCCTCCTTTGGAGGCCGTGTAAGCTCCCCGTTCTTTCACCCCTTTGATGGCCACTACGGAGGCATTGAGAACAATCACGCCTCCCCCGATTTTGCGCATCTCCGGGACCGTATACTTGGAGACTAAATAAACTCCTTTCAGGTTCACGGCGATGGTACGGTCCCAGTCTTCTTCGGATATATTATCCACTCTTCCGGGAAGAACGATCCCGGCGTTGTTCACTAAAATGTCGATCCGGCCGAAGGCTTTTATTGTCTCTTCTACCATGCGCCGGGCATCGGCGGCTAAGGAGACATCTCCCTGGATGTAGATCCCTTGACCCCCGGCCTCTTGGAGAAGGCGCAAGGTCTCCCGGCCATGGGCCGGAGTCAAAGAGTTGATGGCGACCTTCGCTCCTTCTTGGCCGAAGCGGACAGCCGCTGCCCGGCCGATACCCACTCCGGCACCAGTGATTAAAACCACTTTCCTCTGGAATCGCATAATCCCTCCTATTTTTTCTTTTCCTCTTCCTCGATTCTATGCAGGGCCCGAAGACCTACGGCCAGGGTGGGGGCTCCACCGGGAATGGCGGCGGTTTCGATGGCTTCCAGCAATTCCAGCTTGGTCGCTCCCAAGCGCAGAGCCCTCCGGGCATGTTCGTAGACCGCATCGCCGAGTCCCCGGTAAGCGAGCAGGGCGATGGCGATGAATTCCCTGATTTTGGCGGGGAGAGCCTTTCCGTCGGTCAATCCTTTATTGTACAGATTGTTGTAGGATTCAAGAAATTCCAGGTCTTGTTCGGCTAAATAGACCCAGGGCTCTAACACATATCCCCGCTCTTTCCTCATCTCTTCCAGAAGTTTTTTTCTTTTTTCATTTTCCAGCTCAGTCATCCCTTCCTCCTTTTTAGCAACAAGTTTTAAATTCTCAGTATCGGATATTGCGGAAGACCTCAGCGGCATGAAAAGAACTGCGCACGAGAGGGGCGGAAAAGACCCCTTTGAATCCCATCTTTTCACCCGCGCAGTGCAGGTCTTCAAATTCCTCCGGCGGGATATATCGAACGACTGGATGATGCCTTCCCGATGGTTGCAGATACTGGCCCAGGGTCAGAAGGTCGCAAGAAATATTTCTTAGGTCGTTCATGACTTCCAAAACTTCATCCCGATGCTCTCCCAATCCCAGCATCAGGCCGGATTTGGTGACTCTTCCGGGAACGATCTCCTTGACCGTTTTTAACAGGTGAAGGGACCTGCGATAATCAGCCTGCGGGCGAACTTCCGGATAGAGGCGGGGCACGGTTTCCAAGTTGTGATTGACA
>JAOUFX010000870.1 GCA_029857975.1 Deltaproteobacteria bacterium
TAAGGCTATATGGCCGATCTCCGATTCCGCAATCAGGTTGAAAAGTTCGGTGGTGACCGGGTTTCCGGAGAGAGTCTGGAAGGTAAGGGGAGTGATGAAGGCCTGGGCGTTCCGGGTCATGACTACATGGACTTCGGCTCCCGCTTTTACCAGTTCGCGGACCAGCTCGGCCGCTTTATAAGCGGCGATTCCCCCCGTCACACCGAGGACGATTTTTCTACCTTTGAGCATCATAAGCTTTGAAGGCAGCCCTTCTTCTCCCTGTCTTTTCCGTTGCTCTCTCTTTGAAAGATGTTATAAATTTATAGCAGGAAAATCTTTAAGTGTCAAGGAATTAAAGGGTTTTCGGAAAAGGAAGAATTAAGGATTCGGCTTTTCCATTTGACTCATGTTGCTGTTAAGCACAGCTTATATCGTGGCTCGGGGGCCAGGGGGCTGAGCGCCGGCAGCATCGGCCGGGAGAAAACCGTGCAGGAAGGGATTGGCTGGGTTTCCGCATATTGAGGCGGGGGGCACTTTCCCGCCTAATCCATGGAAGGTCGAGCGCCTCATGATGCCAAGCGAAGCGCCCTGGCCCCCGAGCCTGAGAAAGCCACCGGTAACGATAACTCTCAAGCAAACTGATTCCTAAACAACAGGTTAACATGAGTCAAATGGAAAAGCCTAAAAGGCAATTCACCCCAGATGGCCCAGGGGGAGTTTAATAAAAAAATTGCTTGATCACCAGGATTAAATTAATTTGGACACCGATTTTCGCAGATATACACAGATATTATTTTTTTGCATTTAATATCCTGAAAATCTGTGTTTACCCTGTTAGATAGTAAACATCAGGGTGAATCCGTGTCCAAAAGCAATTTGCTAAGCAATAAATTTAAAAAGGTGAAAATCGTATAAGAAGAAAAGTTGACTTTCTTTGATAACTTTAATAGTATAAAAATTTTAATTTCCTGATCTCCTTCGGTTAGAGGGTTTCGATTAAAGCTTTATTTTGAAAAAGATTCCGACTGTCGTTCGATTTTTTTATTTCTTGTTGGGTGCTTTCATTAGTTGGGAGATTTTTTGGGCCCCGGCGGTTGAAGCTCAGACCAAAGAGATCATCCGCGTGCTCATTCTCCGCGACGTCAGTTATTTTATCGTTACAGGCCAGGCACTGGCCCTTCAAGACCTGCCAACGGGTCAAACGCTCTTTAAAAACAAAAAAGTTTCCTCCTTGACGGTGGAGCGCGATGTGGGTCCGCGTCTGCGAATAAAGGGTTATTCGATCTCGGCTAAGGCTCTGGTGGTAACTTCTGCCCGCGGTTTCATAACCATAAACGGTCGCCATTACCGGGATAAAATCCGGGTTTTCCCTGGTCCCAATCGGGATCTTTGGGTCATTAATGAATTGCCGGTGGAACAATACCTCGTAGGCCTGATCAATGCTGAGATTTTCTCCCAGTGGTCTCTCGACGCTCTGAAAGCCCAGGCGGTTGCCGCCAGGACTTTCGCCATCTTCCAGAAAGGAAACCGCTCCGATGGGCTGTATGACGTAGATTCCAGTGTGAATGATCAAGTTTATGCCGGAACGGGATTAGAGGACGACCGCTCCCGGCGGGCGGTCAAGGAAACCGAAGGAGAAATACTTATTAATAAGGGGAATCCGATTTTCGCCGTCTACCATGCCTGCTGCGGGGGAAAAACAGAATCCCCCGAATATTTATGGGCCGGGAGTTTTCCTTACCTCAACAGTGTCGTTTGCACTTATTGCCTCGATTCCCCCCATTTTCTCTGGAATTACCAGGTAGATGCGCAAAGGTTGGCAAAGGTTTTAAAGGGTATGGGATACATAAGCCAAAGGGTTGGGGAAATTCAACTTGGCGAGCGCAGCAAAAGCGGGCGGGTCTTACGGCTGTTTGTTAACGGGGAGAAAGCCCCATGGGAGATTCCGGGCAAGGAGTTTCGCCGCCTTCTGGGGTACAACCAGTTACGATCCACCAATTTTTGGCTGAAAAAGAGCAACGGAGTTTTTCTCTTTTCCGGTCTGGGATGGGGACATGGCGTTGGCTTATGCCAATGGGGGGCCAAAGGCATGGCTGACGCCGGTATAGATTATCGTCCGATTTTGAAGTATTATTACCAAAATGTGGAGATTGGCCAATTGCCTCGATGAAACTACGGGATTTTGATTATCATCTCCCGCGAAACTTGATCGCCCAGCACCCTATTTCCCAAAGGGATCATTCCCGGTTGATGGTTGTCGATCGCAAAACAAGGACCCGGGAGCACTGT
>JAOUFX010000871.1 GCA_029857975.1 Deltaproteobacteria bacterium
ACGAAGAATAAAGGGATGCGGGATAAACGGGTGTCACTGGAAGAGGCCGCCCAAATCATTGGCAGTGGTTGCCACGTGGCTTTGGGGGGAACTCAATACAACCGGGTTCCTATCGCCATCGTCAGAGAATTAATTCGATCGGGGAAGAAGAACCTCACCGTTTCCCGCTCGCTCATGAGCTTTGAAGCAGATTTTCTCCTGGTGGCGGGGGTCATGAAAACGGCGGTTACCAGCTGGCTGAGCGGAGCCGTTACCTACGGCCTTTCACCCATGGTCAGGCTTTATATGGAGAGCAACCGGGCAAAATTTGAGGAATGGAGCAATTTAGCCATGGGCCTGAGATACATGGCCGGGGCCATGGGAATTCCCTGTATCCCGGCCAAGGTTGTCCTGGGCTCGGATATTGCGAAATTGGTAGGGCTAAAAACCATGACCTGCCCGTATACCGGGGATAAGCTTGCCTTAATACCCGCCCTAAATCCCGATGTTACGGTCATCCATGCCCAAAAGGCAGATAAGTTCGGCAATGTGCAGATCGATGGCATGACGGCCATGGATACCGATATGGCCAAGGCCGCTAAAAAGGTCATCGTGACCGTGGAAAAAATAATTCCCAACGAAGAAATTCGTAGAACCCCGGAATTAACCAGGATCCCCTTTTTTTGCGTAGATGCGGTGGTGGAAGTTCCTTTTGGCGCTTTTCCCTATGACTGCTATGGCTGTTACGAGCCCGTCCACGAGCATTTTCGTGAATACTATAAAGGATTTGAGAGGGCCAAAAGCCCGGAAGAGAACACCCGGAACTATATAGAAAAATATTTTATGGAAACGAAAAGCTTTGAAGATTACCTGGCGCTATTCGGAGTGAATACGATTATCAAATATTCTATGGTGAGAAAGTCATAGGGGGTAGGTAATGAATTACGATCCGACGGAAATCATGGCCGTTTTGGCCGCCAGAGCGTTAAAAGATGGGCAGGTGGTGTTCGCCGGTGCGGGTGTGCCCATTATATCTTCTTTGGCCGCCCAAAAACTGCATGCCCCTTCTTTGACCATCCTGTTTGAGGTGGGGGCGGTTGCTCCCATTGTGGAAATCGGGAGGATTCCTTCCTCGGCCAATGAGTCGAGGTCGGCTTATGGAAGTGTGATGTTTCCCTCAACTACCGAGACGCTTCTTTTTTGCCAGCGGGGGTTTGTCGATGTTGGCTTCCTAGGGGGTGCCCAGATCGACCGATACGGGAATCTAAACACCTCGATCATCGGCAGGTGGGACCGTCCTAAGGTGAGAATGCCCGGAAGCGGAGGGGCCAATGACATCGCCAGCTGCACAAATTTTTTAGTGGTCACCTGGCATGAAAAAATGCGCTTTGTGGAAAAGGTGGACTTCATCACCAGCCCCGGTTATCTTCAGGGTGGGAATTCGCGACGCGAGGCCGGGCTTGTAGGCGGCGGTCCTTTATTGGTCATTACCCATTTGGGGATCCTGGGCTTCGATCCGGACCGCAAGGAAATGGTACTGCAAGCCGTTCATCCGGGCATCGATCCCCAAGAAGTGAAAGCAAATACCGGTTGGGATTTAATGGTGGCCGACGACCTGGCCGTCACCGAGCCTCCCACCCAGGAAGAATTAGATTTATTCAGGCGTCTGGACCCGGAGCGGCGCTTCCTGAAGGTGAAATGATTTGTTTTGGTGCTACCTTCAGGGATTCTTGCGCAGGGCAGTATTTGTAGACTTATGCTGAAAAAAATTAAAGTTGAAGAAGCGGTAGGCCTGAGACTGGCCCACGATCTCACGCGCATCGTGCCCGGAAAATTTAAAGGGGCTGCGTTCCGCCGGGGTCATATAGTGCGGAAGAGGGACATTCCCAAGCTTTTAGACCTGGGGAAGAAGCAAATTTACGTGCTCAAGGTTGAACGAGACGAGTTACACGAAGATAAAGCGGCTCGCAGGATCGCCAAGGCCGTTTCCGGAAAGGGTTTTCTCCTGGGGGGTCCGAGGGAAGGAAAGGTCGATTTTATAGCCAAGACCTTCGGATTGCTCAAGGTCAATATCGCCGCCCTGGAGAAGATCAACGCCGTTGGCTCGATCATCGTCTCCACCCGGCATAATCATTCCGTCGCCCGGCCGGGGGAAATAGTGGCGGGAACCCGGATCATTCCCCTGACCATTCAGGAATCGAAGATCAAAAAGATAGATGAGATTGGCCGCCAAGAAGGGCCGGTGTTGGAGATCCTTCCCTTTCGCCCTAAAAAGGTGGGCATTATCGTC
>JAOUFX010000872.1 GCA_029857975.1 Deltaproteobacteria bacterium
TCTCGCCTTTTTCCTCATTTCTAAGGCGATCAGGAGTCTCGGGTAAAGCGAGCTCGCTGATAAAATAAATATTATTTCAACTGGTTAGTAATGTGAATCCTATTTCCTCTTTGAATTTTAAAAAACTTAATACAATTTCATAAACTCTTCAATACGCCAATGACCCCCGGATTTTCTGTTTTATCCCTAAGGTAACCAACAAATTCTGCCGAAAGATAGATATCTTTAGTGGAATAATCCACCACCAAAAACATTGATGTTGGATGTACAGATCGGGATTCAAACTTGTCCCTTAAAATCACCTGTTTTAGCGTTGTTACGCCTGGATGTCTCTTCCCGCTTTGGAGCCTTGATTTCCGCGGATATAACTTTAAAAGAATCCTTTTAAAAATAAAACCAACGCATGCACCTGCTATCGTTTCTTTAAGTCTATTTGATAAATGGCCTATTGCCGATGCAGAATGAAAAACCTCTTCCCGGAGCGTTAATCCATCCCTCCATGGCCACACACACTATTTTTCTTTCAGTGCTTTACACTTCATTTCTTGGCATAGCAAAAGGGCGAGCGTAAGGAAAGAACCTTCCCCCACAAAAGGATGACCTGTCTACCCGATTAATACATCATTTCAAGTGGTAATAAGCGGCAAATTATAATCATAGACGCTGCGGACTTGGTGCAGTCTTCAAAATCCTGCTGACGGGCGAATTTGCGCCCCAACCTCGATACGTTCTTCCTGAACTCTTCAGTTGACATGATTTGTCAAAAGATTTAGGTTTTGATTGGTAATCATCGGCGAAGGTTATGAAATACTTTTAATACTGTGACTTTTTATGAAGTGCAGAGAGTGGCACGTACTCCGCTACTTTCCTATTGACCCAAATGGGCAATTTTGATACTTTGGCATCGTCGTTAATCCACCCTTAATTTCCCAACCTAAACAACTTGACTTTGAACTTCTGGAGGAATTATAAAATGGATTTTCCAGAAGGACCCAATGTGAAGGCTCCAGGGGATTCAGATTTTCCCTTGGAGCCTTTCCAGTATCCTCGGCTTACCAAAAAGCGGGTTCCTATCAAAAAGGAACAATTAATTGCGAAATCTGGATACATTGATTGTTGGGTTGGGTATATGCATGCAAGGGAAGAGTAAGGAAGTATGGAAGGAAGTTGAGGAACCCCGTTTCTCAAAAGAGGGGTGGGGTTTTTTGTTCTTTCTTAGAAAAGGGGGAAAGGATGAACCTCGCCGGGATCGCCGAAGAAAAAGTGGAGGAGCAGGGGGAGCGGCTAAGCCTCATTTACGAGGGGAAAGAGATTACCAACGTGGAAATGCTGCGGGCTTCTCAGAGATTGGCTCGGGCCCTGAATGACCTGGGGGTGAAGCGGGGGGATCGGGTCATCCTGCAGATGCCCAACTGTCCGGAAGTGCTCCAGGGCTTCATGGCTATCTGGAGGATTGGCGCCGTGGTTGTGCCGATCAACTACCTGGTCGGGGAGGAAGAAACCGCCTATATCTACCAGGACTCGGGCACGAAGGTGGTGATCAGCAACTCGGCCTTCCTTCCCAAGATCCGGGCGGGTCAGGCGAAGGCGCCAAGCCTGGAAAACGTGATCCTTGCCGACCCGGAGGTCCCCCCGGGCTTCCTCTCCTACCCGAGCCTTGTTGAAAAAAGCCGTAAAGAAACGGAAGTTGTGGATATGGGGGATGATGAGCTGGCCGCCTTGATTTACACGGCCGGCACTACGGGGAGGCCCAAGGGGGTCATGCATACTCATCTCAGCCTGCACTCGAACGCCAAAATGGCGGCCGAATCTGTCCCCCTGCCGGACGGAATGATTTCAATCTTCGTCCTTCCCCTCTGCCACTCCTACGGCATCGCCAGCATGAACCTGGGCTTGTTCCGGCGCGGCGGGGGGGCGGTCCTGCTCAGCACCTTCAACGTAGAGACCATATTTGCCGCCATCCAGAAATACCGGGCCAACATCCTGGGCGGCGTCCCTACCATGTACGTGTTCATGCTCCTCTTCCCCGAACCGAAAAAGTACGACTTAAGCTCGATGAAATACTGGTTCTGCGGGTCCGCGCCCCTGGCCCTCGAAACTTTTAGGCGCTTCAAAGAGGTCTTCGGCTTCGAGATCATCGAGGGCTGGGGCCTGACCGAAGCCGGAGCGAACAATTCGGTCAATCCCCCGGAAGGCGTGAAAAAGGTCGGCTCCATCGGTCTGCCCATGAGGGGAACGGAGATGGGGGTGGCGGACAGCGAGGGGAAT
>JAOUFX010000873.1 GCA_029857975.1 Deltaproteobacteria bacterium
TTCAGGGATTTGGATTCCAGGATCTTCTCCTCCGGGATGTACTGAATGGTCAGCCTGGCAAAATCCGGCTGCCCTGTAGCAGGACACACGCAGGTAAACTCTTCGGTGTGGAGCGTTACGGTGTAATTCCGGTGCCGATGATGGTTGGGAAAAGTCTCCAGCTTTTTTATAGGCTTGGCGCGTCGGCCCAGCAGGGTCAAGTCTTTGAGGTCAGATTTTTGCGTCATTTTGGTCATCTTCGTTTTCAATCTTAAAAGAAAAAATCCCCGCGGAGAACGGTTATGGCCTGTCCCCCGAGTACCACGCGCGGCCCTTGTAGTCGAAGCCGAATCACGCCTCCCCGGGGAGAAGCCTGGTAGGCCACAAATTCGTTTTTGTGGAGCCGCTTTCCCCAGAAAGGCCCGAGGCAGCAGTGAGCGGAGCCGGTAACCGGATCTTCGTTGACCCCTACCCGGGGGGCGAAAAACCGGGAGACAAAATCATAGCCGGGCGAAGAAGAAAGGCTGGTGACCATGACGCCACGGACCGGCATGGTTCCCAAACGAGTGAAGTCAGGCCGCAGGTTGCGAACGATTTCTTCCGCATCGACCTCGACCAGATAATCGAACTGATTCTTGCCCAGATATTTAATCTGGACTCCCAAGGCTGGGGCGAGCCCCTCGGGTTCGGAAGCAGATTCTTCCGGCTTGGCCGGAAAATCCATTTCGATCCAGTCTCCTTGGCGCTCGGCGGTAAGAATTCCGCTGCGGGTAAAAAACCGCGCCTGCTCGTTAGGCTTTAAATCGCCTTTCTCCCACAGGATGTGGGCGCTGGCCAGGGTGGCATGACCGCAAAGGTCAACTTCCACCGCCGGGGTAAACCAGCGCAGATGGAAGCCGTCTGCCTGGCGGAGAAGGAACGCCGTTTCGGAAAGATTCATCTCCCGGGCCACATTCTGCATCCATTGCTCATCCTTCGGCCGGGGAAGGATACAGACGGCCGCCGGATTTCCGGCAAAAGGCTGGGTCGTGAAGGCATCTACTTGAAAGATCTGCACGTTCATATTTTTTTGTAGTGGAAAATCTGTATCAATTTAGCGTTTTGAAAAGCCACGCTAAATTTCATTGAAAAGTGAAAATTGCCAATTGAAAAATGCAAATTTTTCTGTAAAACCATAGTCATTTTTGAAATTTTCAATTTAATTTTTGCATTGGGCATTGAAGTTTAGCCAATTTTATCAAAGGGCTAAACTGTTACGAACATCTTTTATATGGAGAATATCACCAATTTTATCTAAAATATCAAGAAAAATTTACTAATCGGAAAAAGTTAGCAAGTCAAATAAAGGAAAACATATGGAAACCCTGAAGACAATGAAGGACAAAGTAGTCCGAAGTCACTGTCGGATCTGTCACGGCGGATGTGGAGTTCTGGTTCATGTGCAAGATGGGAAGGTTGTCCGTATCGAAGGTGATCCTGAATCGCCGATCAGCCATGGAACGCTCTGCCCCAAAGGGATTGCTACGATTCAACTTGCCTATCATCCCGACCGATTGCGCCACCCTCTGAAACGAAAAGGGTCGAAAGGAGAGGGCCAATGGGAGCGGATCTCCTGGGATGAGGCGTATGATCTTCTCGGCTCAAAAATCAATGAATATACGAGCCAGTACGGAGCGGAATCCATTGTGCTTGGTTATGGGACAGGTCGCGATAATGAAGCCTTCATTTATCGCTTTGCTAACCTCATAGGGACTCCCAATGTTCTCACCGCTGGCCATATGTGTTACGGGCCACGGGTGGCGACTTCCATCATCACTTGCGGAAACCTGCCGGTTTGCGACTATGAGGGCAATCCCCGATGCGTGATGGTCTGGGGGAATAACGCCGTCGTCTCCAACCCGGATGAATACAAAGGGTTGTATCTATCTGATGCCTTGGCCAAAGGGGCGAAATTGATTGTGGTCGATCCCCGGTTTACCAAGTTGGCCGATCGATCAAATCTTTGGCTTCAGCTCAGACCCGGAACGGATGTAGCCCTCGCCATGGGAATGCTTCGGGTGATCATTGAAGAAAAACTCTATGATCAGGAATTCGTTCAGGACTGGGTTTATGGCTGGAAAGAATTCGTCGTTCGCATCAAAGAATATACCCTGAAGCGAGTTGCCGAAATCACCTGGGTGCCAGAAGAGAAGATTCGGGAGGCTGCCCGACTTTTCGCTACAACCAAGCCGGCCTGTATTCAGTGGGGCGTGGCCATCGAGCAGTCGATTAACTGCGTCGATAATAAC
>JAOUFX010000874.1 GCA_029857975.1 Deltaproteobacteria bacterium
GATGAAATTATTTTTATGGACCAAGGCCGAATTATCGAAAGGGCTACGGATAAAAATTTCTTCGCCAATCCCCAGACCGAGCGAGCCAAAGAATTTCTGAATAAAATTTTGATTTAGCACCCGGTATAAATTTTTACATAATTTCAAGTAATTTCTCGATTTATGTTGTAAATTATTAATATTATATATATTTATAATTTGGAACGGATGTGCCAAATTATCAGGATAAACCAAAAAAATAATTACCGGTGTTTATCTGCGCAAATCTGCGTCTTATTAAACTTGATGGCTTCTTAAAAAGTCGTCAGTTCTGTCATTGCGAGGAGTACCGCCTTGGCGGGACGACGCGGCAATCTCATAATTTCAAAGGCTTACAAAAACGAGATTGATAATCATAAAAAGGCACCTCCTGAGCACATCAAGTTTTTTTTTGATATGCTTAGGTAGTAAGTCCAATACAACCATACGGAGGTGCCATATGGGATTATATGCCGGAATCGATTTGCATTCAAAGTCTAATCACCTGGCCATTATCGACGAAAACAGGAGACGAGTTTTGAAAAAGAAACTGGCCAACGACCCGGATCTCATTTTAGGTGTTCTCGCTCCCTATCAAGGTGAGATAGCCGGGATCGTGGTCGAATCCACGTACAACTGGTACTGGCTGGTTGATCTTCTCCAGGAAAATGGGTACTGCGTCCATTTGGCGAACCCGGCCGCGATTCAAAAATATGCCGGTCAAAAACATGTGGATGATACCCATGATGCCTTCTGGTTAGCCGAACTTTTGCAACTTCGCATTTTACCAGAAGGATATATTTATCCCAAGGAGACCCGAGCGCTCCGGGATTTGCTAAGAAAACGTCAATCTCTGGTCCGCGTACGGACCGCCTTGATCCTCAGCCTGCAAAATATCGTGACCCGCAATTGCGGGATCAAACTATCTTCTGCCGATCTGAAAGTCTTGACCGAAGACCGGGTGCAGCCCTATTTGCAGGAAAATGAAGACCTCCTGCTGGCGGGATCTGCAAATAAATCTTGTATCGATTCTCTGACCCTGCAAATCGTCCGGATCGAGAAGGCCGTCGAAAAAAAGCTGAAACTATTGTCACCCTATATCCAGTTGTTGACTCTTCCCGGTGTGGGACGGACCTTGGCGATGACGATCATGCTGGAAACCGGTCCCATCAGCCGTTTTGACAAAGTTGGTCGTTATGCCTCCTATTGTCGGAAGGTGTCCAGTAAGTGGACCAGCAATGAAAAGGTAAAAGGTCATGGCAATAAAAAAAACGGCAATCGGTACCTGGCTTGGGCCTTTTCGGAGGCGGCAGAGCATGCCCGGAGGCATCATGCGGGCAGCCGGAATTTTTATCAAAGGAAACTGCGCCAAAAGAAAAATATGATGGTGGCCCATAATGCCTTGGCCCACAAACTGGCTCGGGCTGCCTATTGGATTCTGCGAGATAACGTTCCTTTTCATGAGGCGAAAATGTTTGGGCAGGCTGAGGCGGCCTTGTACAATTAAGGCGGGCTGGATGGGGAACCCGCAACGAAGCTGGTAAAACCAGGAGATTGATTGGATCCCTATCTACCCCGCAATCAGGATGGGCATCTTTACTGCCCAGGCCGTGAGCCATTCGAAGCTGGTTGATAACCATGAGTTTGTCCTTTTCTCTTGGACACGGTTTGGAACCGAAGATCCTCTGGTCCGTCTGATGACGGAAGGGGTCATAGCGGTTGGAAGTTATCCACAACCCCTCCGCTCACCTGTTTCTTAAAGACGTCGCTTCGGGGCTATGGATAACTTCCATCATGGATTCGATCTCCAGGAACTTGCTTTCCGCATGACCTTGATCCTGATGGGTGCTTGGTGCAGCAAAGATCCTGGATAAGGAGCTGACACCTTTCCCGTAGAAGTCTCGGCATAGGTGAAGATGACGGTCCTAAAGAAATAGCAAATTTGTATATACCTGAGAAAAAAATTAAAATCTCGTGCGAGGGAGGTTTTTCCTCTTGACAAGGGCCTTTTAATGGGTGCTTCGCTACGCTCGCAAAGACTCGATCTGGGGTTTTTCCGCAAACTGTTATTGACGGCATGCGCCGGGCTCTATGCGTTGTGCTGTTTTCTAAGTAAAGGGGAGAGATAAAACTCGCCATTTAAAATCTTTTCGACGGCGGAGAAAATTTCTGCGTCCGCGTCCTCTTTCAATAGATATCCGTGGACCCCTATGGTCATTGCCTGCTTAACATATTCCTTTTCC
>JAOUFX010000875.1 GCA_029857975.1 Deltaproteobacteria bacterium
AAGGAAGGTTTCTATGAGTGAACCCATTCCTCCAGCCTTTCTTTTTCTCCTGGGGGCCTGGTTAATCCCCTTACTGAAGGGGAAAGTCAAGCAGGGATACCTCTTGCTGATTCCCGTTGTCGCTGGTATCGACCTCTTTTTGTTGGCCCCCGGAACCCACTGGGTCTTTTCCTTTCTGGACTACTCCCTGGTCCTGGCCAGGGTGGACCGGCTGTCCATTATCGTGGGTTTAATCTTCGTCATCATCGGATTTTTGGCCCTCCTCTTTGCCATCCAGGTTAAGGAAGATGGCCAGCATATGGCTGCTTTTCTGTACATCGGAAGTTCCCTGGGGGTGGTTTTCGCCGGAGATTTTTTTTCTCTTTTCATTTTCTGGGAGATCATGGCCATTACCTCTGTCTTCCTGATCTGGTATCGAAAGGAAAAGGAGTCCCTGAATGCTGGATTCCGCTATATCCTCATGCATGCCTTTGGCGGCTCTTGCCTGCTGATCGGGGTCCTCCTTTATTACAGCACCCATGGGACCCTGACCGTTGGTCCTTTGGGTAATGAACTTGCTTCCCTGTTCATTCTTACCGGTTTTGGATTGAATAGCGCCTTCATTCCTTTGCATACCTGGCTGCCAGATGCTTACCCGGAAGGAACCGAAACCGGCAGTGTGTTTTTGTCGGTCTACACGACCAAGACCGGAGTCTACGTTCTGGCCCGTTGCTTTCCGGGGGCGGAAGGGGTGGCTCTGATGGGAGGGGCCATGGCCGTTTACGGCGTCACCTTCGCCCTGCTGCAGAACGATGTTCGCCGGCTCCTCTCCTACCATATCGTCAGCCAGGTGGGTTACATGGTGGCCGGCGTAGGGGTCGGGACTGCCCTCGGGATTAACGGGGGCATCGGCCATGTGTTCAACCATATCCTTTATAAAGCCCTGCTCTTCATGTGCATGGGGGCGGTGATCCTGCGCACCGGGAGGAGAAAGCTTACCGAGTTGGGAGGGTTGGCTGCGAAAATGCCGGTTACAACTTGCGCCTGCGTCATCGCCGCGCTTTCCATCTCCGGCGCTCCTGGATTTAATGGTTTCGTCAGCAAGGGAATGGTGATCTCGGCGGCGGTCGAGCAACACAATTTTCTTCTGGAATGGATGCTGTTATTGGCCTCGGTGGGAACCTTCCTTTCTTTCGTCAAGCTCTGCTATTTCACTTTTTTTGCGAAAAATGAGACCATAGAAGCCCAGGAAGTTCCCTGGCCCATGCAGCTGGCTATGATTCTCACGGCTTTCTTGTGCGTATTCATCGGCGTCTATCCCCAGAGTCTCTATGAGTTTCTCCCCTTTTCTCCGGTGGATTATCATGCTTATGCCCCGTTCCATGTGCTCGGCGTTATCCAGCTTTTTCTGCTGGCGGGGTTGGTTTTTATGGCGGCCAAAAAACATTTTGCCCCTCATCAAGAAATCGCTCTGGATTTCGACTATTTCTATCGGCTGGGTAGCCGCTCCATCCTTTGGTTCTGCAACTCCGTCCTGAATGCTGCCCGTTTGGGTATGCAGGCACGGACCAGACGGGCGGTCAATGCCGCAGTGCATTTTAGCCGGAATCCTCTCTTGCTGATGGAAGAAAAGGTGAAATATTTCGAGCTCAAAATGTACCAGGGGTCAACCCCAGTTCCAGGGATGCGATCGAGGAACGTAAATCGGAGCTCAAAGAAATCAGAGGAAGAAGGGCGTATGATGAAAACCTTTACCGGCGACCCATCGGAGTCGGAGTTTTTGTAGCTCTGGTTTTATTGTTTATTATCGGATTGATCTATTTTAATTTTTAAACCTTTGTCTTCCAGTCAATCGCCGAGCGTATTTTCTCTTCCCAGCCCCCTTTCATCCCATTCGGAGGCAATTGAGCGTGAGCGGCTTAAGCGGATTAACATGCCAGGGGTTATCATTTTTATTTCCACTTTTCCTTTATATTTTCTGCCCGAGAGAAACCGCGCTGTTTTTTCGATTTTTCCGGTAGGGATGGAAAAAAAACCGGTTGCCGGGGAAAAATACAGGCCGACTTTCAACCGTGGTTGACACTTGTAAATATTTTGCTGATGTTTTAATATAACCTCAATTCAGCGATTTTTTTAAACCACAGAGAACACGGATAATATTTTCCTCTGGGCCCTCTGTGGTGAATTGCCTTTTTAGGTATAACGAAAATTTTCGAAAATCCATTGCGTCCCCATGGCAGGCTTTTTTGACCGGCGGACTGCGGGAATGGAGGAAGAAGGC
>JAOUFX010000064.1 GCA_029857975.1 Deltaproteobacteria bacterium
CCTGACTTTTAATCAGGTGGTCGTGGGTTCGAGCCCCGCACGGCTCACCAAGCGTTAAAAGGAGTTAACCCCGCTGGGAGCGGGGTTAACTCCTTTGTTTTTTAATTTCATCCTGGACTTAAAAAAGGCGATGCACCCCAGAGGGCCCAGAGGAAATTTAAGATAGGATGCGGAAAAACTTTAATTTAGCGTTTTGAAAAGACACGCTAAATTTCATTGAAAAGTGAAAATTGCCAATTGAAAAATGCAAATTTCTCTGAAAAGCTTTAACCCTTTTGATATTTTCAATTTAATTTTTGCATTGGGCATTGAAGTTTAGGCAATTTTTTCAAAGGGCTAAACTGTTACGAGGTTTTAAATATGGAAGAATGCGTTCATAGAATCAAAGACCCAGGACTCCGGAAATATGTATGTTCGATCGAAGAAGCCGCGGGAATGATTCGGAACGGGGCGGTCGTGGCGACTTCCGGAAATATCCTTGCGGGATATCCCAAGGGGTTTTTCAAGGGGCTGGCGGAAAGGATGCGGAGAGGAGAAAAAATAAAAATCGATCTTCTGGCCACAGGCCCTTTAGGTCCCGAGATAGAGGATACCTTGGTCGAAGTTGGCGGAATCCGGAGGAGGATCGGCAGCGTTGGATCGAAGTTATTGAGGGACGCGGTCAACAGGAAGGATGTGGGGTTTCTGGAAGGGAAGTCCGGAAAGGTGACCCAAAACGCCAGGTGGGGTTATTACGGAGACATCGACGTGGCCGTGATCGAGGCGGCAGGGATCAATGAGCGAGGGGAAATCATTCCAGGGATCAGTGTTTATGACGCGCCGGATTGGGTTGCCTTGGCAACCCGGGTGATCATTGAAATTAATTTACTGAGGCCGCTGTCTTTGGAAGGTCTTCATGACATATACTCTCCGGTTAAAAATCATTGGATTCCCTTGACAGACCCGATGGAGAGAATCGGAAAGCCTTGTATCCCTCTGGAGTCAAGAAAAATCGCCGCTATCGTTTTTTCTCATATTGAAGACCGGGAAATTGCGCCTTCGCGACCCAGCGAGAAGAACCTGCGCCTGGCCAGAAATTTAGGCGATTTCTTAAGGGAGGAAAAAAAGCGGAAGCATTTTCAGGATGGACTTCCTCCCATAGAAACGGGGATCGGAGAGGCGATGAATGTCTTTCTCTCTTCCCTCGTCGGTACGGAGTTTCGTTCTTTACGATTCTTTCTGGCGGCGGCCACCGACCCCCTCCTGGATTTGATCGATGCAGGTAACGCGACCGCGGTCTCCTGCAACAGCCTTCGTTTCAGCCGTGCGGCTTTGGCTAAATTGAATTCGAAGATCGATCACTACAAGAAACACATTATCCTTCGGCCTGTAAGCGTTACCAACTCCGCCGAATTGATCAGCCGTTTGGGAATCCTGGCCATCAACACCTGCCTGGAAGCAGACCTCCTGGGGCAGGTCAATTCGAGCCATATCCGGGGGTCCCTCCTCATCGGTGGAATTGCGGGATCTTATGATTATGCCCGGAACAGTGCCGTGTCCATTTTTGCCCTGCCTTCCCGGTCCAAGGGAGGAATTTCGAATATCGTCCCCCGCGTTTCCCATGTTGATCATACGGAACATGAGGTGGACGTGGTTGTAACCGAACATGGGGTAGCCGACCTGCGGAGTTTGGAACCGACAAAAAAAGCATTGGCCATCATAGAAAAATGCGCCGATCCCGGCGATCGCGATTTCCTAATGGCTTACCTGGAGATGTCAAAAAACAACCCCGGCCGTGTTCCGATGGGATTCACCGATCAAGCCCGGGATCAAAGGAAGGTGTAGAAAGAGGTGCCCTGTTTTTATGGGGCCATTTTTATGACCTTAGATACGCTCTCGTTCAGTCCTTCGAGATCAAAGGGCTTGGCCAGAACCCCTTTAAAACCGTATTGCTTAAAATCAGAAAAAACAGGATCATTGGAGTAACCGCTCGCCACAATCGCCTTGACCTGGGGTGAAATTTCCAGCAACTTGGCAAGAACTTCTTTGGCGCCTATTCCTTCGGGAACGCTTAAATCCAGGATTACAATATCAAAAGGCTGTTGGGATTCTTGAGCCTTTTTATACTGGGCCACGGCCTCGGCGCCATCTTCGGCCACTTCTACTTCATACCCTAAATGCTCTAAAAATTTTTGCGCAATATACCTCACCACTTGCTCGTCATCCATGACCAGAATTCTTACCTTAGCCGGTTGAGGTTTTTTTACTACTTCTTTCGCCGGAACGAATTCTTTTAAGGAGACAGGGAGATAAACATGAAAAGTCGATCCCATCTTCACCATCGATTCCACCGTGATGAATCCGCCATGATTTTTTATGATGGAATGACTTATGGCCAACCCCAGCCCCATCCCTTTTTGACTCCCCATCTCTTTGGTGGAGAAATAAGGGTCGAATATCTTCGAAAGGTTCTCCTGGGGTATTCCTGCTCCATGATCCTTTATGGATATTTTTACATGCTTCCCGTCTTTTAGATGACGGTGATCTGCTGGCCCGTGGGTGATATTTTCGGCCAGGATGTCGATGGTTCCTCCTCCAGGCATGGCTTCGCGGGCGTTGATAACGATATTATAGATTGCCTGTTTCATTTGACCTTCATCGATTTCCACCGGCCAGAGATCTTCAGGGATATTAAACTCACAACTGACATGGGAGCCGCGCAAGGGGGTATGGACAGCTTCTTTTAAGAAATCTCCAATCAATACTGTTTTTTTAACCGGCGCACCCCCTTTGGAGAAAGTAAGTAATCTTTTGGTTAACTCACTCGCTCGCACGGAAAGGGTTTCGGCATTTTCCAGGTAGGCAACTTCCTTACCCCCAGGGTGGATCGACAATTTGGCCAGGGAAATGTTGCCCATAATACCCGTCAGTAAATTATTGAAATCGTGGGCGATGCCGCCGGAAAGGAAACCGATGGATTCGAGTTTTTTGGACCTTAAAAGCTCTTCCTCCATCTTCTTGCGCTCGGTGATGTCAGTAATTGAACCGACCATTCTATATGGTTTGCCTGCTTGATCCTGCACGGCGGTACCCGAATCTATCCAGTAAAGGATAGTTCCATCCCTGCGCAACACACGGT
This sequence comes from Deltaproteobacteria bacterium, assembly GCA_029857975.1. The sequence continues at coordinate 3,119 of JAOUFX010000064.1, forward strand.
ATTCCTCGAAATAGCGTTCTTGATTCCCCAAATGCCGGTCAAGAGCTTTCATGACCCGTTCATGGTCTTCCGAATGAATGATATTTTCCCATGCTTCTATCGTTCTGGGGAACTCCCCCGGTTGATAGCCGAGTTTTTCATCAATACGGCCGAACCAGGTCAGCCGCTGATTCACAATGTCCCAATCCCAGATCAAATCGCTTAGGCTTTCAGCGGCGGTCCGGAACCGCCACTCATTTTCCCGCAACGCCTCCTGGACGCGTTTATGTTCCAGAAAAAGGAGGGCATTGGCAATCGCCCCGGCGATTTGATACGCTATGCTTTTACCAAGCCTCTGGTCCCGAATGGTATAAGCGTTGGGTCTTTTGGAATGGAAGGATATCCCTCCGATGACCTCATCTTTTGAAAGCAAGGGGATTAACAGCATGGAAGGAAGTCCAATTTGGAGGTGGGGTAAAAATCCTGGAAGCCGGTTGGCGATATCTTTTACATCTTCCTCTGTGGAGATGAGTAAGCTCGAGCGGGTTTCATACACTTTTCCGGTAGCTGACCCCGTCAGAGGAAAAACATCCCCGGGTTGACGTCCTGCAACAAAGGTTCCCCATATATAAGGGATTGTAACCGTGTTTTCTTTTTGATTTATGATATTGATGGAAATCCGGTCGAATTCGATCAGCTTTTTTGCTTCTTGAGCGAATCGTTCGTACACTTCCTCAATGTTTAATGAGGAACTGATGATACGCCCGATCTCGGCTATGGTCTCGTTTTCCTGGGCCAACCGCTTAGCGGCCTCCTCACTCTCGAGCAGGGCTTCCTGTGCCTGCTTGTGTTTGGTAAAGAGCAGGGCATTGGCAATGGCCCCTGCAATCTGGGAGCCGATGTTCTCGGCCAGATGCACATCTGCCTCCTTATAGGCTTGGGACCCGAGGGAATATATGTGGAGCACTCCGATCACTTGATCATGGGAGATCAAGGGAACGGCTATGAATGATCGAAATCCGCGCTGCCAAAAAGGCGAAAGTTTCGGGAACCGGCCGGCTACTTCGTTTTCGTCCTCCGCCTGGATAAGCTGGCTCGACCGCCGGTTCATGATTTCTGCGGTAAAAGAACCGGCCAACGAGACCATTTCCCCAAGGCGGCGACCTGGAATATCACCCCCTAAAAGGTAGGCATTATGGAAAGTGCCTTTTTCGTTATCTATGACGGTTATCGCAATCCGATCGAAAGGGATGACCTTGCTCACTTCTTTGGCAAAGAGTTCGTAGACTCGGTCGGTATCCAGCGTTGAGCCGATGATCCTGCCAACCTCAGCTATAATGGCATTCTCCTGGGCCAATCTTTGGGCAGCTTCCTCACTCCTTCGCAGCGCCTCCCCTGCTCTTTTATGTTCCAGAAAAAGCTGGACATTGGCGATGGCGCCGGCAATCTGGTACCCAATGCTTTCGGCCAGCTTCCGGTCACGCTCGGTATAAGCATTGGGCTTTTGTGCAAGAAAACACAATCCGGCAAACACTTCATTTTTTCCAATCAAAGGAGTGAATAGCGCTGATCGTAATCCAGCTTGAAGATTGGGTAAAAAAGCAGGATAGCGGGTTAATATTTCTTTATCATCCTCCCCGGAGAAGAGTACGCTCAATCGGGTCCCGACCATTTTTTCGATTACTGACCCAGTTAGCGAGAAGACACTTTTGTTCTGACGACCTGAAACAAGAACCCCCCAAGTATAAACGATGGTCGCCGCGTTTTCTTGCTGGTTAATGGTAACGATGGAAATTCTGTCAAATTCAATCAGCTTTTTAACTGCTCTGGCAAATCCTTCGTACACTTCATCAATGTCCAATGTGGAACTGATAATGCGCCCAATCTCGGCAATCGTCTCTGTTTCTTGGGCAAGGCGTTGGTTGCCTTTATTCTTTCTCTGCCTATCCTTCGCCTGCTCAGGCTTTTCTTTCTTTTTCATTGGGAATATTCTCTATCGTTATTTTCTAAACGAATAGAAATCCATTGTTTAAAAATTAATCTTGAACCCTTTTCCTGCCTTGCTCCAAAGCCTGGAGGTTTGTTTCCAATCTTTTGCCGCTGAAATTCTTGGAAAGGGTCTGGCGAAACTCTTCCAGGCTGAGAGGGAGAAGGTTCGCTTCCAGGAGGGCTCCGATCATGATCATATTCCCAAGAATAGGTGAACCCATTTCCATCGCCTGGTCAGTGGCAGGGACATAAAAGACTTTACGGGAAAGAGCCTGGAGGGATTTTTTAATCTCGGCGAATTCCGGATAGGTTTCATTACCCGAAATTACATCCACCGGATAGATGGGGCGGGTATTAACGATGACTACGGTTTCAGGGTTCCCGTAATGGGTAAGAACCCGCAGGGCTTCCACGGGCTCCAAAGCCATGATTACGTCGGCTTTCCCCTTGGGAATCAAGGGGCTGAGCTGCTTTTTCGAGGAAATGCGGATGTGACTCATAACCGAACCTCCCCGCTGGGAGGCGCCGTAGGTTTCACCGATGGTCGTAAAATATCCTTTGTGGACGAAGGCCTGGCCGATCAGCTGCGAAGAAAGAACATTCCCCTGTCCCCCCACTCCGGTAATGATGAGATTGTAGAAGTTTTTTCCCGGATTCACTTACCTGGTCTCCTTGTATCAATTTAGCGTTTTGAAAAGACACGCTAAATTTCATTGAAAAGTGAAAATAGCCAATTGAAAAATGCGTGTCAATTCAGCTGTTTGAAAAAATGGCGTGACCACCTTTGTTGAGGCCCGGTGGCCAGGGCGGAACGCGCTGGAAGCATCGGCCGGGTTCCGGCTGAGTTACGAAGACCCCATCGTGTTTCCGCAGAAGGAGGCGGGGGGCTTCTTCCCCGCCCCATCCGCGGAGAAATCAGCGCCTTATGATTCCAAGCGGTCCGTCGTGGCCACCGGGCCATCCATGGGCCGGGCCTTTACGCTTCCCCTCTTTTCAAAGGGCTAAACTGTTACCTCTTTTATGATCGCCTTTTCGGGACAAATATCCGCGCACACGCCACAACCAACGCAGATGACCTCGTCGATTCTGGCCTGGGTCGATTTTTTATCCCACATCAGGCCCGGGCATTTAAAAACCCGGGTACATAATTGATCGCAACCGCATTCATCCCCGATACAAATTTCCGGATTGACTCTAACCTTGTAGGGAAGCTTTTCTTCTTTTCCCTTCAGCATCTGACATGGGCGGCGCATAATGACCACTTTAGCGCCTACCGGGTCTTCGAGGGCTTGCAACATTTTTTGTTTGGTTCCCTCAAGATCAAAGGGGTCCGTAACCGCCACCTTGGCCCCAAATGAACGGCAGACCGCTTCGATGTCTACGGGGGCAACCTCTTCGCCCATGGCATTCCTTCCCACTCCCGGGTGGGGCTGGAATCCGGTCATGGCGGTTGCGCTATTATCGAGAATGACCATCACTATGTTCGACTTGTTGTGACAGGCATTGACCAGAGGAGGCATGGCCGCATGGAAAAAAGTTGAATCCCCGCACATGGCCACCACGGGCTGGTCGAAACCAAAGTTGGCAAGTTTCCCAAAACCACTGGCCAGACCTGTTCCCGTCCCCATCGCCCCCCCGGTCTTTAAAAGATAATAACCCGCCGGCCCCCGCCCCAGGGCATAACAGCCAATGTCGTAAGTGGCGAAACCCTGGCGGTTGTCCAGCTGGAGGGCATTCTTAATCGACCAGTAAGACGCCCGGTGGGGGCAGCCCGGACAAAAGCCCAGAGCCCGGCTGGGCAGCATCTTCTCAGCCACTTCGACCGCCTGAGCTTCGTACCGCGGGCTGCGGGCTTGATACGGCACATTCAAAATCTTCCTCAAGGCATCGATGACCCGATCGGCATTCATCTCGCCGAAAAAAGGAATGTGTTGGGATCTTTTGCCGAAGAAGGTCTTGGCGCCGATTTGACCGGTGAAATCAGCTGCCAGCTCTTTGACGTTACCTTCCAAAAAGGAATCGACTTCTTCGACAAATAAAATTTTTGCGGTTTTTTCAAGGTTTTCGATGACCATTTTCGTTGGCAGCGGCCAGGTGGTCCCGATCTTGAGAATCCCTACGGCGTCCTCCAGCCCGAGCAATTCCAAGGCTTCCTGGCTGTACAACCATCCACTCCCACTGGTGATGATGAGGGCCTTGGGTCGCTCCGGACCTACATATTGGTTGAAGGGAGAAGCGGCAAAAATTTCCTCGAGACGAATCAGGTTACGGTGGAGCTGGTCGTGTTTTTGGTAAACCGGATGCGTATTTCTCTGCCTCGTTTTATCAAACCAAGCCCGGCGTCCGTCAGGGGGAGGGAGCGGCCCCAGAGTTACGTTTCCCCGGGCATGAGAAGTACGGGTGACCCCTCTCATCAGGCAAACAATACCCATTTCTTCTGAAAGGGCAAAGGCCCATTGGGTCATCTCTTTCGCTTCCTGAAAGGTGGATGGTTCAAGCAGGGGAAGATCGGCTAATTTGGCCATGGGTCTGGAATCCTGTTCGTTGCTGCTCGAATGGGCCGAAGGATCGTCACAGGTCACCAGAAGAAGGCCGGCCTCAATGCCGATAAGGTTCAGGCTCAGCAAATAATCAGAAGCGACGTTCAATCCGTTCTGCTTCATGGCGCAAATCGCCCGCAATCCAGAAAAGGATGCGGCGGAAGCAACCTCCAAGGCGACCTTTTCGTTAATCGACCATTCCACGTAAAGTCCCATAGGTTTGGCTACGGAGGCCAGATTCTCGATAATGTCGGTGGAAGGCGTTCCGGGATAAGCGGTGCACACTTTGACGCCGGCTTCTAAAGCCCCTCTGGCAATGGCTTCGTTGCCCATGAGTAAAAGTTCTTTTCCGGGTGCGTTAAGATCGATGATGGACATGATCAAAATTCCTTTTTGGACACGGATATACACAGATTATCAGGATAAACTAAAAAGAAAATAATTATCTGCGGTTATCTGCGTAAATCTGCGTCCTATTAAATTTAAACTTGTTTATGCAATATTCCAATATTCCATTTTTCCAACATTCCGGTTATTCCGTAAAATTTCGTAATATGGGGTCCTGATAATTCAAATATAATAGATCCTGCGAGCTGCCGCTCCGCTGAACCAGATTCTGAATGGCCGCCCTTTTTTTATTCACGGAAGCCCTTTTCAGTTTTTCCCAATTCCCTTCCGGTATATCGCGAAATTCCAAAAGGCCGCGAGATCGGGCAAGATCGATAAGCTCCTGGCCTATCTGGGTTCTGACCAGCACCTGGTTCCAACCCCGGGCCACCTCCCAGCCTTCCGGCAAGCGTGCCGACCCGACCGATACATCGCTGAATTCGGCTGTCAGGTCGTAACAGTATTGGCAGGCTTTTCTGACGGTTGGTAAAACCTCATCCAGGGAAATTTCCATGATTCCGTTTTGGGTGTGAACTTCCATGGAATGATGCTTGCTGGGAGGAATGTCCAAGCCGACGATGGAATCTTCTCCCATCTTTTTGCCTTGCAACAAACTTTTCAGTTCACGCCAGGAAAGAGCCCAGCCGCAGAACAGGCCGATAACAAGATGCAATTTATCGATGTTGCTGTCTTTTTGGGGCAAAGGTTTAAGGCGCATCTTGGCCAAGGCCATTGCCTGGCAGGGTGTGGCAACCACCCCAATCTTCTCCAATCCGCTTTTGGCAGCCTGGTTAAACGTCGCCACGTTGGGAGAAACCACAAATTTACTTCTGGCCCGCCTGATTACTTCCGAGGGTGTCTTGGCTACAACTCCTGCGGGTAAAAAGGTTCTCCCCTCTTCGGCGAGGACAGCCGCATCGATCAAGCCTTCCTGGAGAGCCAGAGAAAGAAGGGTGGTAACCGTTCCGCCGTGCTGAGCCGATCGCCGCACTTCGGGGTCGGCGGCGCGGGTCATATAAAATTCCTTGATGGGCCCCAGCTCGGGAGTGAATTGATCCGGGTTGAACAAATTTTGCCGCAGGGCCTGTAAATCCGTGTAAGTCCGGGGGCAAAAGGCATAGCATCGACCCTCTTCCCGATCGCAAGTGTCGATGAGAATCGTGTTATCCTGATAAGCAGTATGATAAGGGCAAAGGTTTAGGCAAGCTCCGCAGTTCGTGCAAAGACCCGCATCCAGGACCTGCTGCCGCAATCCTTTTTGCCCTTTGTAATCTCTTCTGATTTCCATCTGCATTCCCTCTGGGCCGTTTTTCATTTTCTACAACAGCCATGGCCTTTT
>JAOUFX010000876.1 GCA_029857975.1 Deltaproteobacteria bacterium
ACACACGCCCATTACCAATCTGCATGAATCCCTTTCCTTTTTTGCCTGGTCAATCGTAGGCGTTTACCTCCTCCTCCACTTCAAATACCGAGTGGAAATTTTGGCGGCATTCATTTCCCCCGTGGCAACGATGCTGATCCTCCTGTCATCCCTTTTTCCCAAAGAGCTTTTACCCTTGGCTCCGGTTTTGGAAAGTTATTGGCTGCCCATTCATGTTATACTCGCCTTCATCGGGAACGCCATGTTTACCCTCGCCTTCGCCGTCGGGGTTATGTACTTGATTCAGGAACGGCAGATTAAATCCAAAAAGATCGGACCTTTCTACTACCGCCTCCCAGCCCTCAAGGTTTTAGATGATTTAAACTACCGCTGCCTGACTTTCGGATTCCCCCTTTTAACCTTAGGGATTATCAGCGGGTCGGTTTGGGCAGATAGCGCTTGGGGATCTTATTGGAGCTGGGACCCCAAGGAAACCTGGTCACTGATTACCTGGTTCCTTTATGCTGCCCTTTTACACGGGAGGTTGACCGGGGGGTGGCGAGGGCGCAAGGCAGCCATTTTCTCCATTGTGGGATTCGGTGCGCTGGTCTTTAGTTTTTTGGGGGTAAATTTGCTGCTGACCGGACTGCATTCGTATAACTAAATATTCCGAAAATTATTTCGGATCATTTTGCCACCCAGCTAACAGAGGTTATAAGAATGGTCCAGAACCGAGGAAATGAACTCAGAAAATACAAACGGATTGGTAGGAGAAAAAATTAATTATAACTCTTTGTTCTCTGAAACCTCTGTGGCTAATTAAGCATGCAATGGAAATCGTTTTAATCGGATTGAGTCATAAAACTGCCCCCGTAGAAGTACGGGAAAGATTTTCTATTCCCCAAGAACAGGTTAAAAATTTTCTGGGGCAGCTCGTTGCTTTGCGGGGGGTACAGGAGGGTCTGATTCTCTCTACCTGTAACCGGATGGAAGTGTTAGTCGTGATGGAAGGCAGCGATGATTGGGGAGACCCTCTAAAGGATTTCTTGGCCGGGGTTGCTGGAATGAACCGGGATGACCTGGCCCCTTATCTCTATACCCTAAAAGGCGAAGATGCCGTAAGACACCTTTTTTGTGTTACGGCAAGTATGGATTCCATGGTTTTGGGGGAGCCGCAAATTTTAGGTCAAGTAAAAGAGGCTTACAGGCAAGCCGTGGGTAGCAAAGCCGTCGGGTTGGTTTTAAACAAACTATCTCACCGATCGTTTTTTATAGCCAAGCGCGTCCGCACGGAGACGAGGATGGCGAGTCAAGCGGTCTCGGTGAGCTTTGCCGCCGTGGAACTGGCCAAAAAAATTATGGGCAACTTGGATGATAAACGGGCTATGCTCATCGGAACGGGAGAAATGTCTGAACTTGCGGCCAAGCATTTAATTAGCCACGGGGTACGCGAAATTTGGGTAACCAATCGAACTCCTACCAGAGCCATGGAAATGGCTCAAGAACTGGGAGGGCGAGCGGTTCCTTTTGAAGACTTTCCCCAAATGCTCAAGGATATGGACATCGTATTAAGCTCTACAGGCTCTTCCCACTATATAATCCTTAAAGAACAGCTGGCTGGAGTAATCCGCGCCCGAAAAAACAAGCCAATGTTTTTCATCGACATCGCCGTTCCTCGGGACGTGGATCCGACAATCAACGAACTCGACAATATCTATGTTTATGACATTGATGACCTGCAAGGGGTTGTAGAGTCGAATATAGAAGAGAGGCGGAAAGAAGTCTTGAAGGCCGAAGGAATTGTCCATCAGGGAGTCGAGGCATTTAAAGACTGGTTGGACAGCTTGGAAGTTGTCCCGACCATATTGGACCTGCGCCAGCGCCTGGAAAAGATTCGCCAGCGAGAGATGGCCAAAACCCTTGCCTTACTGAAAAATGCTTCGGAAGAAGAACAGAAAGCCTTAGACCTCTTGACTCAATCCATTATCAACAAAATCCTCCACCACCCCATCTCTTTACTGAAGCATCAAGAGAGTAGAGAGCAGGGAAAACTTTATGTGGATATAACCCGAAAGATTTTTCACCTGGATGAAGAAGAAGATGAGCCGTCAACCTTATAAAGGTATACTTCGGCTGGGAACCCGGGCGAGTCTTTTAGCTTTGCGCCAGGCCAATTGGGTAAAGGCTAAAGTGGAAGAAGAAAACCCAGGAGTTAAAATTACTCTGGTACGCATTCAAACCCAGGGGGATAAGATGGATATCCCCTTGTTCAAAG
>JAOUFX010000878.1 GCA_029857975.1 Deltaproteobacteria bacterium
CTTCTGCCACTAGACGGTTTTTCAGGATTAAATCTGCCAGGAATCCCGCCAGTTCTTGAAAATCTTTTTCCTTCATGCCGAAGCGGGTCATTTCCTGCACGCCCATGCGCAGGCCGCTGCTGGCGCTGAAACCTTCGTCATCAGGCAAAGCTTGATAGTTAACGATAATATTATTTTCCTCCAACCTGCGGGCCACTTTAGGGCCACAGGCATACCCGACCCGCAAGAGAACCTGGTGGGTTTCGGTATACCCGATAAGGGGATCTCCTTCAACCTGCAGGCCATATGCTTTTAAAGACGAGGCAAAGGATTTAGCATTCACAATAATCTGTTTCTGATACTCATCGGCAAAAGCGTTCATTTCATAGGCCGCCAGGAGAAGGCCGAGAAGGGTTCCCAGGTGGTGGTTGCTGAGGCTTCCCGGGAAAGTTCTGCGGGCGATGGTTTCCCAAAGGTCGTAGTGTTCAGATTTTTCGTCAAAATTGCTGCCGATAATCCCCCTTTGGGTTCCGAAAAAAGTTTTATGGGTTGAGCCGGTAACGATGTCCGCCCCCTCTTGAAAAGGCTGCTGAAAATGCGGGCCGATGAGGCCGAGGACGTGGGCCATGTCATACATAATCAAGGGCTTTTCTTTCATCCCCTCAACTATCCGGCGCAATTCTTTCAGGGGTTCGCGGTAAATCATCATAGACTTTCCCAAAATAACCAGCTCGGGTTTATGATGGTGGAGGTATTCTTCAGTTCGGCGGAGATCGATCTGGTAAGGGTTTTCGTCCAGCACCGGGAAATTGACTGCTGCCCGCCTCTCGGTCTGCGGATCAACGGACAGAAAATCCCTTAAAGCACCCATGGGCTGGGAGCTGAGGTGACCCCCCTTCCCGATATGATGGTTCATAACCTTGCTTAAACGTCTGGGCTCGGATTTGCGGTCGAAGCGATTGAGATAATCCACCAGAGCGCTATAAACAGCAGCATTGGCCATTTGCCCGCTGATCACGCGTGTTTCAACCATCGAGCAGCCTAAATATCGGATCATCTCCTTCTGAAGCCTATCCTCGACCTCTTCAATAAAAGAGGTCCCCTGGTAGTAGTAAACCTCGGCTTCCCCCAAGTTCTTGAAATATCGGTGTTCGGCATACCTGGAACAGGGATCCGCGATGGATATTAGTTTTACCAAGGGCGAGGGGGTTTGCTCGGAAGGGATGAGGTTGATGGTTTGTCTCTGCCTCCAGATCGTATTTTGGATGGCTTTTTTTACCAGGGTCCGAACTGAAAATTCCAAAGGCTGCCTGCGCTCGGGTTTTGGGGAGGGAATTTCTTCGACGTGAACAGGGCGGGCATAGGGAGGAGCCTCGGCACTGAGGTTTCTTTTGACCACCTGGCCGGCGAGGAATTTTCCTCTGCTGGAAATTTTGACGGCCTGGCCGTCTTTAAATTCGGCATCCAAATAGGCAAGGACGACGGCCTTCCGGCCGGAGGCTTGGGTAATGGTGGAGTAGATCCCTTTTCCCTCAAATTTCCAGTAAGGGACCATGGTCCCGCTGATCACATAGCCAACGGGCGAAGCATCTATATAGACCGGGAATTGCGGCCTGGCTACCCCTTCAGACAACACAACCGCGGGAAGAACCCTGCGCCCGACCAGGGGGTTTGGAGGAAGCAATTCCACCCGGCCCTCTTCCCGGTTCTTGAGTTCTTGAAACTGTTTGTGCAAGGCTTCCTTCCCGATGTAATCTCCCTTGGCAGGAGAAAAACTGACTGCAATTTTCGCCGGGCCAACAGCCAGAACGGGAATTTCCTTGCCGTCAGGGTCAAAGCCGAGCTCATGACCGAAAAGCGGGAGGCCGGCTTCCAACCGCAGTGTGTCTCGGGCGCCGAGGCCCACCGGAACAATCCCTTCCTTCAGGCCGAAATGGAAAATTTTCTCCCAGATCGCCAGCGCCTTATCCGCCGGGAAAAATAGTTCAAAAGCCAAAGGTTCTCCGGTATACCCTGTTCTTGATACGGTTACGCCGATCCCCTCGACCACGGCAGACCGCAGATGATTTCTTCCCGGATCGGGAAGCATCGAACGGGTTTCCTGTAAAATATTTTGCAGAACGGTCTTTGATCTTGGGCCCTGCAAAGCGACCATGGCTATTTTTTCAGTTTTGTCTTCCAGGGTAACTTTAGAAAACTTTTTCAAATGCTGCTGAAGCCAGGCCCAATCTTTTTGGGCATTGGAAGCATTAACCACCAGAAGGTATTGACTT
>JAOUFX010000877.1 GCA_029857975.1 Deltaproteobacteria bacterium
AATACAATTAAGGGGTGGTTCGAAAAGGAAGCGACCGCCGAGGATAAGAAAAGGCTCTTCCGTTACCTGGGCCGCGAAGTCCCAGTCCAGGAACTTCCGCAGGAACTAATCCGGCTGCTCATGATGTCGGTGGCGAATACCGTTATCTTTCCCTTGCAGGACATCCTCGGTTTGGGGGAGGAGGCGCGGATGAATTGTCCCTCCACTCAAGAGGGCAACTGGGAATGCCGTCTTTTACCGGATTGGCCAACGCCCCCTGTAGGTGATCGCCTCCGCGAGATGACCGAAATTTACGGGAGGAGCTGAAGAAAAGCTGCGAACGCTTTTTTAAATGGGGAAGTAGCGCAGGGTATGCCGCCTAGAGATCAAGCCATCCGGTTTCCCTGAAATATTTTTAGGAACGGCCGGGAGACTGAAACTTTGAGGGCAATTTTTATGAAACGACGAGGCAGTGGGATCTTGCTGCACATTACGTCTCTTCCTGCACCTTCCGGTATAGGGGATTTGGGCAAATGGGCTTATAAATTTATAGATTTTCTTTCTGCGGCCAGACAGAGTTTCTGGCAGATTCTTCCCGTAACCCCAACGGATGAAATTTTGGGGAACTCCCCCTACAGCAGCCAATCCGCGTTTGCCGGAAATCCTCTCTTGCTTTGTCCTGAATCGTTAACGCAAGAAGGGTGCCTGGTAAAATCCGACATTCAACCTCTCCCTTTTTTCCCCAAGGGGAGAGTGGATTATCGAGCGTTGACCAAATATAAAAAAAACCTTTTCTCCGTTCTCTATAAAAAATTTAAAGAGCAAGAGAAGAAGAACTTTCCGTTTGAATATTTCTGTGATGAAAACTCGTTCTGGTTGGAGGATTATGCTCTTTTTATGGCTTGCAAAGAACATTTCGGGGGAGTGGTCTGGAGCCAATGGCCCAAAGAAGCGAGGGATCGGGAGGAAAAGAAGATACGGAATTTGAGAGAGAAGCTTAGCCACTGCATCGAAAGGGAGAAATTCCTTCAGTATCTTTTTTTCAAGCAGTGGTTTTCCCTGAAAAAATATTGCAACCAGAAGGGAATCCAGATCATTGGAGATTTGCCGATCTATGTCAATTATGACAGCGTCGATGTCTGGGCCAATCCGGAGATTTTCCGATTAGATGCCCAGAAGAAACCGCTCGTTGTCGCAGGTATTCCTCCTGATTATTTCAGTGCCACCGGACAGCTCTGGGGCAATCCGATCTACCGGTGGAATGTTCTTAAGGAGAAAGGATATTCCTGGTGGGTCAGGCGGGTCGGTCATAACTTGAAGCTTTTTGACATCGTCCGCTTAGACCACTTTAAGGGGTTTGTTGATTTTTGGGAGGTCCCTGCCCGGAATCGAACAGCGATTCAAGGAAGATGGGTCCAAGGCCCAGGGGAAGATTTTTTCAACACTCTCCTGAAGCACTTTCCATACCTTCCTTTTATTGCTGAGGACCTGGGAGTCATCACCGCCGAGGTTCACGAATTGCGGGACCGCTTTGAATTCCCGGGCATGCGCGTCTTGCAATTTGCTTTTGGAACTGATCCCCTGGCTGATCTTTATAAACCCATTCATTATATAAAGAATTGTGTGGCCTATACAGGAACCCATGACAATGATACCCTTGTCGGATGGCTTTACGGCAGCAAGGGGCATTCCACTCGAACCCGAGATGAGATCCGCCTGGAGAAGGACAATGTTCTCCGGTTTTTGGGGCGGAAAGGGGCGAGAAGAAATAATATCCATTGGGAAATGATTCGGCTCCTGATGATGTCTGTCGCCAATTTAACGATTTTTCCCATGCAGGATATTTTGGGTCTGGGAGAGGAGGCCAGGATGAATCGCCCCGCAACCGCTCATGGCAATTGGGAGTGGCGGCTGCTGCCGGAACAATTAAAACCCTCCCTGGGCCGAAGACTTTTGCAAATGACCGAAATTTATGGCCGAGCCTGAAAGGGCCAAAACCCCTGCTGAATTCGTTGCGATCCGGGGCTTCAAGAAATCGATTAAGAAGGGTTGGCGGAAAATGAAAAAAAGCGAAGGGAAGCAGTCAAGGCCAGTTAAAGACGGGAGGAGAGGGATCATTATTGAAGGGGTGAAACCCGAAATCGATTGCGGCCGTTTTCCTGTTAAACGGGTGGCTGGCGAAAAAGTCATCGTCGAGGCCGATATTTTCACCGATGGCCATGATGCTCTCTCCTGTATTTTACTTTACCGCCGGGAGGAAGAATCGCAATGGA
>JAOUFX010000879.1 GCA_029857975.1 Deltaproteobacteria bacterium
TTAAGGGGTTTGACGCCTCATGGCCTGCAGGCAAGCCTGACGGATGTTTTCATCTTTGGAATTCATCCCGGCTTCCAAGATAGACTTTGCTTCGGCAGTCCCGATAAGGGCCAGGGTACCGGCTGCCCTGAGGCGAATTTCATCTTTCTTCCCCATCCCGAACCAGCTTTTTTGCTCCAGTAATTTCTGCATGAGCTTTAGCGCATCGTTGGAACCGACCATGCCAATGGCATCAAAGAAGGCTTTAATCTCGGCTGAATCCCTTTTGAAAAAATCTTTCGCTTGTACCACTTCCAAGAGCGCCGGTAGGCTGGCTTTTTTCCCCACGCGCGCCAGATTGAGGGCTGCCATACTGCGGTTACGATCATCTTCATCCTTAATGGCCGTTTCCAATAGATTGAAAACCTTAGAACCGCCGATGATCCCCAATGCCTGGATAGCCTCTCTTCTCACCCGGGCCTCCTCATGATTCAGGACCTTCTGAATGGCGGGGAGGGTCGATTCTTTGCCAATCCGCCCTAATATATAAGCAATATTCCGTACCAAGAACCACCGGTGATCATCGATAAAAGGAATGATCAACTCTGGGTTCCCTTTGCCGATTTCTATGAGGACCTCGCAGAGCATTCTCCTGGCTCTGGAATTATTGAGTTCCCCCAACACCTTAATCAAAGGCTGGATCGAGTTTGGTTTCAGAAGCGTCAAGTAATTACTGACCTCTTCCAGTCGTATCTCCTCTCCTTTATCCAGGATTTTTCCGATCTTTTCGATTCGCTGGGGTTCTCCGGCTCTATCACTTAATTGACGGATGGCGTCTACTTGCCAATCCTTGAGTTCATAGGTATTTAGAATGATATTCACCCGAGTCAAAAGATCGCTGGCTTTTTGAAATTCTCCCAGGGCTATGAGGGCATCCAGCAGTTTTTGAAGAGCACCGGTAGTATCTGAATAAGGTTGGGGGGATTTCTCCAGGGCCAAGATTTCAAAAAGGATATCGATGACGATGAATACAAAGGAGGGGGAATTCTCCGATTCCACTTCTTTCCGCAATCCTTCCAACTCGTCCGGAGTGAGGAAATAGACGCTTCGATCCACGCCAACCGACGGGGAGCTTTCCATCCTTTTCATAATCTCATAATAGTCAACCTCGGCCCCGTCCGTTTCTTCCCCGATGTCCCCCATTTCACTTTGAGGCGGGGGCTCAAAAGTTAAATTTGCCCTGAATTGTTCGACATTCGCGGGAATGATGGCTGGCATTTCTTCTAAATATTCATCCGTTGCCAGATAACTGATGTGGATGAAATCTTTTTCCCACATCAAGGTAACCAGATCATCCTCCATTTTATTAATACTGTCGCTTCGTTTCATAATATCAATCAGACCATCGACTTCCCCTTCTTCTAACCCTTCCATAAACTGGAGCTCTCTCAACCCATCTTTGTAAAGTTGAAAGGCCAAACTTGTTTTTAAGTCGGGATTTTCATACAAGGTGACTCCACGAAAAGATAGTTTTTTCTCTTCGATCTTAAGGATGAAATAATGGTATTTACTGAGGAAAAGTTGGAACTTCCGATAAACTTGATCTATAAATCCAACCAAGGCAGGGTTTTCAGGAGGATACAAACGGAAGGCTTTAATGGTTTTGACGATAGTATTGATTAAATCTTTGGCTTGATCTACCGCTTCTTCAAGGTCTTTTCCCTCAATGACCGATACATCCAACTCGCGACCAGGTTCTTTTATCCCGCCGACAAACTCCTCTGCCATGCCTCTTGTTTCCCTAATTCCTGTATTTAATTCTATCTTCCCGGTTTAAAAGTAATTTGTCAATATACCTTAGTAAAAATAGTTATCAGTCCTTAGCCCTTAGCCGTTTTTTTTGCCTTTTGCCTTTCTTTTTGCACCTCGCCCATCGTCCTTCGTCTGCCGTCTGTTTTATCGCCTCACGCCTTATGGATTTTATAGCCCCATCATCCGGGCAATAATGGTTTTCATAACCTCAGTAGTACCGGCGGCGATTGATCCCATGCGCACGTCCAGGGCGTCGCGGCAAATTTCGTATTCGTCCATGTACCCATAGCCGCCGTGAAGCTGGACGCAATGGTATGCCACCCGGTTGGCCAGTTCGGCATTGTAACAATTCGCCATGGCAACTTTTTTGGTGATGTCTTTTTTTTCTAAATGATCCAACACCAAATGGTAACTGAAATCTTTGGCCATCTCAATCTCCGTAGCCATTTCGACGAGTTTG
>JAOUFX010000880.1 GCA_029857975.1 Deltaproteobacteria bacterium
CCTGTTTAGGTCCTCATTCGGGGCAACATCGCAGTTCAATATTACGATCGCCCCATTGCTCCGACCTCTTATAAGACCAGACCATGCCGTGTAAAGCTTGGCCGTTAGGCGTCTGGTAACGATGCGGCCGTTTAGGTCATACCAGAAAAAGACCAAGCTGTCCTTAGCTTTTCCCCTCTGGAGGCTCTTGTTGATTTCCAACACCTCTCCAGGTCCTGCGTTAACATTTATGAAGGAAAGGTTTCGATGAATATCCTCGGTACGGTAATTGATAACTTTTCTTGTGGAATCCTGATACTCGAAATAGCCTATGTATAATGCAACCGTCTTGCCCCCGTTTGGGTGATATACCCGGTTCAATTCCTGATCCACATTGGCGTCTTTGAACAATCCGGAAAAAGAGGAATTGCCGGGGCTTCCCGCCCAATTTCCTATCTGCTGAGGAAAGAGGTCAAGATTTTTTTTCAAATGTACGGGGGGAAAACTATGGAAATTCATGTAACTCCCGGCAGCCGCAAAAAAAATAATTGCGGATAATAAGGCATAGGGACTTTTATTTTTGGGCCCCCACCCGATAGACCCGGAATTCCCCGGCTCTTTTTTGTCAACCGGATTTCGGGCGGATGGAGATCTGCCGGACAGCGCCCAGGTGCAGAAGAAAAGGGCTGCGTATCCCACCGCGGAAACAAACAATCCCTGGAGGATATGGAAAGGACCGTGAAGGGGGCTTCCAACATTGAAATAAGATAAAATACCGATCAAAGCCACACGCAATCCATTGGCGAAAATGGCTATGATGATGGCGATCAGGATCAGCAGGATCCTCCTGGTCCACCCGGAAAGAAACAGGTAGGCAAGGGGAATACCGATCGCGATGACGGCAATCAGATGGTTGACGCCGCTGCAGGCCCTGGCAACCTCCAGAACCGTTCCAGGGAGTTCGATAAAGAGCCCCTCCCGATGGGCGGGGATCCCGAGCAGATTAAGCAGGGCGATTCCGTTGTTGGCGGAAAATTTCTGAAAGGGCAAGTGGAAATACCCGGTAACGGCTTCTTCCCAGACGGGAATCATGAACAGGAGGTAGACGATCGGGACCCACAGGATCTTCAAGGAAGAAAGACCGAAAAGCAAAACCACGATCCCGGTCACCGTGAAAAGGAGGGAAAGCTCCTGGATGGTGGGAATCCCGGCTGCATAACCGGCCAGAAGCATCCCCACGCCCCATAGCATAATCACGAGACCAAATCCAGAAGAAGAACGAAGGGGAAGTCCGGCCAACTGAATCCTCTTGGCCCAAAAGAGGTAGAGACTGATCAAGGGGATCAGGAATCCGTGGGAGTCCATCACATTGCCTTGCCACTGGACGAAAAGGGTTGCGAATACCTTCCCATAGAGGAAAACAAATGACCCAAGCAGCAGACCCGGGAGGACCCAGGACCCGTTTATAAGAAAATCCTTTTTTATCAAGAAGGGTTGATTAATCGCTCCTCCCATTTAAATAGCTGCTGCAGGAAACGAAGGTATGCCCCTCGAATCTGGTAAAAAAATCGGCCAGCCGATTACGCGTTTGAGAAAGGTTTAAATAGTGTCTGAACCGTCTCAACCATCGGATGTCTTTCACCACTGGCTGGTTGGAGTCGATTTCCCAAGGGTGAAAATAAAAAACATACCGACCCTTTTCTTGAAGAATACGCTTGACACCCCATTCAAATAAGGCCACCGGCCATAACCGAAAATACCCGCCACCCCCCCAGGGAATCGTTACCGCACCAAACTGTAAATTACTGACAGGTAATTCAATGACGCCATTTATGGTCATCAAATCATCGTTGGCCAACTGCTTTCGTGGACCGTTCATCTTTCTATTGCGCTTATTCAAAGTGAATTGATTTAAGCTTGAGTCGTAGCGATAGCCCAGGCTGGCCAGACCCTCCAGAACATTTTCGGTAATCGAAAAACTCGGGGCTCTATACCCCAAAACCGGCTGCCCGATTATCCCTTCAATAACCGTTTTGCTGAGCCTCAAATCTTCCCATAGGGCGCTCTTTGACAGGTTGAAGCAGGACTGATGACCGTATCCATGAGAGGCAACCTCATGGCCCCGCTTTTGGATTTCCCGCACCAAACCCGGGCATCGATCCGCAATCCACCCCAGGACGAAAAAAGTGGATTTAACCCGGTGTTGGTCAAACAAATCCAGAATCAAATGCGTATTAGCCTCCAGGCGCAGATCTTGGGAAGCCCATTCC
>JAOUFX010000881.1 GCA_029857975.1 Deltaproteobacteria bacterium
GGGTGATCGTAGGGGCGATCGCTCTCGTCGGCCTTCCCGAATTGCTGCGAGAATTTGCCGAGTACCGGCTCCTCGTTTATGGTGCTGCTCTGGTGGCTATGATGCTCTTGCGACCGGAAGGTCTTTGGCCGGAAGCAGTACATCGTCGTGAGTTGCACGCGGGGGGATCTGACGAGACCGAAACAAAATCGCTATCGGGCCCCGAACCCGCTCAGCAGGAAAGTTCATAAAACCTAAAAAAGGAGATTTACCACAGAGGGCCCAACGCGGCATAGCCGCAACCCAAAATTTATTGGACGCAGATAAACACAGATAAACACAGATAAAATTAAAAAATGTTTAATAAAATTTTCAAAAATTGAACGTTAGTAGTACAGAGAAAATATTGAGCTTAATTTGTTTTTTAACTATGAACTGATTCTCTGCGTTCTCTTTGGTTTGAAAAAATCGCTCAATTTTTGTAAAAGTTTAGTTATTTCGATAGAGGGCTGAACTTCCGATGAGGTTTTATGGGCATGCTAACCGCGCAGAGAGCAACCAAACGCTTTGGCGGGCTGGTTGCTGTGGATGAATTAGACGTAGAAGTCAAGGAACAAAGCATTCACAGCATCATTGGGCCAAACGGTGCGGGCAAGACCACCTTCTTTAACTGCGTGACCGGCTTTTACCAGCCCGAGGGAGGGGGGATTCTTTTCAACCACCACTCCTTGGTGGGCCTCATGCCTGACCAAATCGTCCGCCTGGGAATTTCGCGCACCTATCAGAATATCCGCCTAATTCCCAACCTACCGGCGATCGAGAACGTCCTGGTAGGGTTCCATAGTCACCTAAAAGCGAGTTTCTTTGGTATTGTAATGGGAACTCCTTCTACCCGCAGTGAAGAAAAAGAAGCAGCCGAAGAGGCACGGCGAATCCTCCGCTTCGTAAACCTCGTCGGTAAGGGTGATTTTCTGGCCAAGAACCTTCCCTATGGCGACCAACGACGATTGGAAATTGGACGGGCCCTGGCCGCCCGTCCTCAATTGTTGCTCCTTGACGAACCCACCGCAGGCATGAACCCGCGAGAAACGCAGGATATGATGGATTTTATTCGGCACCTTCGTGATCATTTGGGGATCACGATTCTTCTCATTGAACACCAGATGCGAGTAGTGATGGGGATCTCCGAAACAGTGACGGTGTTAGACTACGGGAAAAAAATTGCTGAGGGACCCCCGCTGGAAATTCAGAAAAATCCAAAGGTGATTGAGGCCTATCTGGGACGCGGCGGAGCCGCTGAAATAAGTCGGGGAGTCGAATAGTCCCATAGTCACGTAGTCTTGGAATCGAATAGGCGAGGTGTCGCATAGTCGGATAGTTGGGTAGTTGAAAATGTGAGTACCGGGCGGCTACAAAACTATGCGATTACTTAAATACGCACCTACTTGACTACATGACCGTTCGACTACAAGACTATTTGACTGCGAGACCATAAATATGGCCATGCTGGAAGTCGAAAACATTCATACCTTCTATGGGCATATTCACGCGCTCAAAGATGTATCGCTCACTGTTGAGCAAGAGGAAATTGTCACCTTGATAGGGGCCAATGGAGCGGGTAAGAGTACCACCCTCAAGACCATAAGCGGTTTATTGCACCCCCGGCAGGGTTCGATCCGGCTGGACGAAGAAGACCTCACCCGCTATTCTCCCCATGAAATTGTGGTCAAAGGAGTTGTGCAAGTTCCCGAAGGAAGGCGGATTTTTGGCCGCTTGACCGTTATGGAGAATTTGGAAATGGGGGCCTTTGCCTGCCCGGATCGGCAGATGATCAGGGCCAATTTGAAAAGGGTCTTTACCCTTTTCCCCAGGCTGGAAGAACGCCATAATCAGGTGGCGGGTACGCTTAGCGGCGGCGAGCAACAAATGTTGGCGACCGGTCGAGCGTTGATGGCGAATCCCCGGGTTCTTTTAATGGATGAACCTTCCATGGGTTTGGCGCCGGTGCTTGTGGATAGCATTTTTGAAACCATCCGGCAGCTCCACGCCAGCGGTACCACCATCCTCCTGGTGGAGCAGAATGCGCGGATGGCCCTACAAGTGGCTACCCGGGGCTATGTACTCCAAACGGGGGCAGTGGTGCTAAGCGATACAGCCGAGAATTTGCGCCGGAATGAGTTGGTGCGCCAGGCGTATCTTGGTGAAACCTGAAAGGGCAAGGATAAAAAGGGTGTAGGGTGTAAGGTGTGGGGAACTGAGGTTTAGGA
>JAOUFX010000882.1 GCA_029857975.1 Deltaproteobacteria bacterium
GTCTTTAAATATTTATGAATCTCGGCCACATAAACACTGACGCTTGTTCCTTCGCTTACTCTGGGCATGACGACAATCTGCATGATAGCCATTCTTTTTTCCTTTCCTTAATCCAAAATAATCCAAACAAAGATATTGGAAATTTTTCCCCTAACCCCACCCTCTCCCATTGGAGACTGTGTCGTAACCCGGGCGGGAGGGCATGAATGAGGAAGCATCGGCGGGAGAAGAAGATATTCAAAGCCCACCGCTTATGATCGGCAAACAAAAGGCGGATTCGAAGGGCAGCAGAAATATTAGAGTTTTCAGCCCGCCTCGATCCATGGAAGGGCCACCGCCTTATGATTCCGAAAGAATGCCCTCCCGCCCGGACTCCCAATTTTCTAATTACGACACAGTCTCTTGGGGGAGAGGAGACGAGTGAAGGGAAATGATGTAAGAAGAAAATTCTTATATTACTCCTTCCTTCTCTGAACCAGCGGAAGAATCCTTTTCCTCAATTACGCAACAGCAAGAATCTTTCTTCCGGCCTAGCGCTGTGTTGATTACGCCAGCTGCACACCCCACTCCGGATCTAACCGTAACAGCCCCGGTCGGACAATTGCGCGAACAGGCGCCGCATTCCATGCAGGCGTCGCGGTTTTGCACCCGGACCTTTCCGTTGTTCGGGATCAGAACTTCATGGGGGCATACCGTAAGGCACATTCCGCAACCCGTGCATCTTTCTTCTTGAAACCGCAAGGTTGTCACATTCTTCAGATAGACCATCCTCTTCATTTTTCAAACTCCTTCAATCTAATGGGACGCAGATTGCCGCTGATAAACGCAGATAAAAGTGCAAATTAAAAATCAATTTAATTTTTCTTTTATTTTTTACCCTTTGCCTTTTGCCATTTTTAGAATCCTGAAAATCGGCGTTCATCTGCGTCCAAAAAAATCAAAAAATAAATAAGGTTCCGAACCAGAGAACAAAGCCAAAAAAAGCTGCGCCGATCTCCAAGGGAACAGCCCAGCGCATCTCTTTCTTCACCCCGGATAGAGAAGTATAGGTGGAAGCGCCTGTGAAATTCATGGCCAAGTAAGCCGAGATTGCCGGGATTAGGAGAATCCAGGCCAATTTTTCAAACTGCCCTACTCTGGCTGCGCTCCCTGTATCCCAGAAATAAAGATAAAAAATAACTCCCGGAACGCTTAAGAAAAATCCTTTCAGCGCAAAGGCGCGGCCTGGCAGGAAGGGTAAAAGGAGCGGGGTAACAACCGTGCCGAGGAGAACTGCCAGGGAGAAAGCAATTACAGCAAAAAGGCCATGGTTCATGGCATTGGCCCAAAATTCTTCCGCACCCCCCAGGCCGCCAAGGATAAAAAGCGCAGGCAAAACAAAAACAGCTACCTTGAAAGTGGCCACCAGTTCAATGGGAATTAAAACCGCTCTTTCCCGCAGGGGGAAATTCTTACTGCGCATCTCCGGTGTGGCCTGGAGGCCGCCATCAAGGAAAGCAGGTAGATCGACGGCGCGGATGGGTCCGTAGATAACCCTGAAGCCAGAATTTTTTTTCACCCGATGGGCCGCAACCCCGGGGCCGGCCAATTGGGGTAAAATCAACTCGCGGTGATTGACTACCCGTTCCAATCCGCTGGAGCGGATTCTGGCAATCAGCTCCTCAGTCCCGAAGGTTCCCTTCCCGGCGGCACACCAGACGTTCACCCCCTTGGTGTCCAGAACCAGAATCCAGGCATTCCGGCCAAGGAGAGCCTGCCGCAGCCGGTCAAAGCTCATCTTGTAGTTGGCCGTTACCAATACCCGGGAAGAATGATCGGGCTGGCCCAAGGCATATAGGCCTGGCTCAACGGTGTAATGCATGCGTCTGATTCCCCAGCGGACCTTGTAACTTCCCCATCGATCCTCCCATTTCAATGCGGAAGAAACCCGGGGAACTGGGCCCACGGGAGTCTCTACCGAGCCCACGACAAAGGGCTGGTTCAGGCTGGGTCGGCTCAACTGAGCCGAACGGCTTGAGGGTCAGCATCTTTCCTCTGCCGGAGCCATCGGCAGCAATTCATTTTTTTCGAAATTCTCCCTTTTCATAAATATTCCCTTGAAGGCGGACTTTAGCTTAATACCAGTCTTTTAAAAGGTTCGGCAAATTTTATCCCTTGAGAAGCTCCGGCATTCTCTGCCCGTTTGCGCAGCCATTCTTCCCATTTAGGCCATTGGCTCACCTGGCTCTGATGTTGTCCCAAGGCT
>JAOUFX010000883.1 GCA_029857975.1 Deltaproteobacteria bacterium
GGCGACCAGCCAGATCGCCAGGACGTGGACTTTCTTGGAGACTTTGTTCCAGCCGAAGACCCAGAGCCCGATGAACGTGGATTCCAGGAAAAAAGCGGCCGTGGCCTCGATCGCCAGCGGAGCCCCGAAGATGTCACCGACATAACGGGAATACTCGGCCCAGTTCATCCCGAACTGGAACTCCATGGTGATTCCGGTGACCACCCCAAGGGCGAAATTGATCAGGAAAAGCCGCCCCCAGAACTTGGCCATCTTGAGGTACATGGTGTCGTTGGTCGCCAGGTAGCGCGTCTCCATAAAGGCGACCAGGAGAGACAGGCCAAGGGTGAGCGGCACGAAGATGAAGTGAAACATGGCGGTCACCGCGAACTGCAGGCGGCTGAGGGAAAGGACGTCCATCCAGTCCTCCTGTCATTGTCGAAAATTTTGGATTGGCTATCGGCTATAAACGCGGGTCAATCTTTCCTGGCCCACCGCAGTCCGGCGTGTAACAAGTCACATTAAGGAAATCGCATTTCTCCTTACACTGGGGGCAATTCTCCGGTGGCATAGCGGCGGTGATGAGAAATCCGCAATGACTGCATTTCCAATAAGTGAGACCACATTCCGGGCAGATATCACCGCTGAATTTACCGGCAGAGGTAAAACCACAATGGTCGCATTCATATTTGTCCTGTCTGTCTGCCATTCTCCTCACCTCTATTTCTTTTGTTCAATTTCCGTATTTTCAACCATTCCATATTTCAAAAAACAAATTATCAAACACAAAATGACTTGTCAAACATCAGCCCCGCCCAAAAATTGCCGCCGTTTTGTAGCCGACCTTCCGCCGGCAGCGATATCGTGCCCCAGAGTTTTTCAATGCCGGGAACGCGAGAACTGGATCACCTCGAATCCCCTTTCGATTTGAGCCGGTTGACGAGGCTCTTGTATTCCTCGGTGCCGCGAAGGGAATCGAGGTCCCGGTCATTTTCGAGGAACTCGAGGTCGTCGAATCCTTTTTCCACCGCCAGCCTGAGGTTTTTCAGCGCGTCCTTCGTCTTGCCCCAAAGGGCGTAAGCGGAGCCGAGGTTGTAGTATTCACCTGGATTCATGGGGTGCCCGGCGCTCGACTTCATGGCGAGCTCGAAGCATAAGGCAGCCAGAGGGAAATTGCCGGATTCCCGGGCCTTAAAACCGCGCTGGTCGGCCAGGATGGCGATCTGGGATAAAATCCGCTTGGCCATCTCGCTCTGGAAAATGTTTTTCTTCTGGCTGGAATCGGCGAGCAACCCATCGATGCCCAGCGCCCGCTCGATGTCTTTGAGACGGACAACCGCCTGAGCGGAGACAAGCTGATCGAAGTTGGCGAAGACCTGAAGAGTTCGCGGCTGGAGGACAAGCTCCTTTTCCGCGGCCGCCCCCTTTTCTTTCTCCATCTTCTGATACTCCGGCCGGGCCTTGATCTCCGCAACTTTTTCTTCCGCTCCCGACATGTCCAGCAAATCCCTAAAGTCCGAGACGATCCCTTCAAGCTCATGGACGCTGCGGGCCAAACGGCCTTCCGCTTCCAGGGTATGGGCCTTACTCCACCTTTTTTGGTATTCCGCTGCGATAAACGGCGTCTCTTTGGCCCTGAGCCCGCTCTTCATGGCGATGAGCTCCAGCCACTCGACGGCCTCGCCCAGCAGCTCACCGGACGGCCACTGGTGCCAGCCGTCAAAAAAGATAATGCGATGGGTCACCTCGGCTTTGGCAAAGGGCTCCTCTAGCCGGGCCATATCCCAGTACCGGAAATCGAGGCTGCCGATGATCCCGCAATAGGCGGCTGGCTTGACCCACTGGGGCTCATGCCGGGAGGGAAGCCCTGCACCGCAGGAGATGATCCCGGCTACCTTCGTCTCTACAAAGTAAGGAAAGAGTACGGCCACTTCCGCTCCGCCCGAGAAACCCGCCGCAAAGATCCTTTCCGGATCGATGGAAAAACGCTCCTGGATATCCGCCCAGACGGCTTTTGCGGCCTTCTGGGATGGCTCCAAGGGGCCGTTCTTCGAATCCAAAGACCCGGCGACGATATAGCCGTAGGATTCGGCCGCGCTTCGGAGGAGTTCGACCGGCCGCCGGCCCTGGGCCCGGGGGTCGAAGCAGACGATCACCGGCCATTCTTTTTCGATGGGGTAAGCGGAGGGGAGATAAAGGGCGTAGCTTGACTCATTGTCCTTGGCACAAATGACCCTGTCAATGACTTGGCCCTTGGGGAATTC
>JAOUFX010000884.1 GCA_029857975.1 Deltaproteobacteria bacterium
TTCAAAGCCACCAACCCGCAGCCCAAGAAACCCTGGATCGCCCACGTGGCCAAAGTGCTCAAGGCCGACGTCGTTCCCCTGCACCGCATCGATGCCGAACGCCGGCAATGCTCTGAGGGCCTGGCCCGGGCGGCCGAGGGCCTGATGGAGGAGGCCGAAGCCTGGTTCTGGCCCGGCCACCCTCGTGCCGTCTGGTGCCGGGCTCACCGCAAGGCCGGGCCTCGCCGCCGCTCAAGTCCTTGCCCTGGCTCATGCAGGTGAAGCGAGTGGTTTTCGGTCACTGGGAAGAGGTGACCGAGGACAGGGTGCGCTGCGTCTACTGTGGCTCGGATCGGGTGGTGCGGAAAAGCAAAAAGCCTCGTCTGAAGCGGTACTATGGCGCCGAAGGCCAACTGCAGACGGTGGAGGTGTACCGTTACTACTGCCGTAACCCCCAGTGTGACAAGGGCAGTTTCACCCACTTGCCCCCTGGCCTGGTGCCCTATTCGCCCTTTCGGATGGAGGCGCATCTTTTGGCCCTGCAGATGTATGTCTGGGGCTACAGCACTTATCGGCGGCCAGGGGCCGCCTTAGGGGTGGCCAGCATGACGGCCTACCACTGGGTGAGCGGTTGAGGGTACGCCCTGTTGCCCATCGCCGCCTTGTTCGGGGTGGTGAAGTCCAGCGGAGTGGTGGGGATCGACGAGAAGTACCCTTAGGCTGAGGTACTCAAACAAAAAATCTATTTCACGCCTTTTTCCCAGGATGCCCAACCCGGGATTCGGGGCAAGTGCCCCCTGGAGTTGGCTGGCTACGACGCCAGCCAGGTGCCGATGGCTTCTCTCTGCGCTGGCCTCAGTCTGACCTGGCCTCTGAAAACAGCGCAGAACCTTGTCCCAAACTCGTGACGGTCGCCCAACTTGGTGAGCGTTACACGGTTGGGACAAGGAAGTGGAAGTTCTTCCTCTAGAATATGCCTCATTTCCGACAAAGTGGATGGGAAAATGGCTCTTTCCACGTCAGGTCACAAAATATAATTGTCGGCTCCTCTATTGAAAAACTAAAGCAGGTGTGCTATAATGGTAATAAGGCAAGGCGCTGCGGGCGGGACTTCGCTAGATCCCCAGTTGCCGATGTTTCCGTATATAAGGAGATCAGACGGAAAGATGTCCGTATATTTATTAGGACGGACGCTCGCTCCGCCCCGTGTTCGCTGCGCAAGCCGCCGGCTTGCTCGCTGCGCGCGGAGTTCCGCTCATCTCGTGCGCCGATAGGCAGCCAAAGCCATTCGATGTAACCTTTTCGTTAAACGGAACGACATAAATCAGGAGGGCAAAATGAGTTTTGCAGAAATCAGGAAGAGGATCAAAGAACGATTTGCTACATCTGGTTTAAGTCCTTCATACCGAATTGAATTGCTTAACCTCCTTCTGGAGTTCGGAAGATGGTTAGAGGCTAATGAATTTAAAGTAACATTTGAGTCAAGATACGATTTGTACCGATATATTAACAATGAAATTGTTCAAAATGGTCCAATAGATTACCTCGAGTTCGGTGTTGCAGAGGGCGGTTCAATGAGAGATTGGGTGCAGCTCAATCAGCACGAAGCCTCAAGATTTTTCGGTTTTGATACCTTTGAAGGGTTACCAGAAGATTGGAAGGTTTTCACTCAAGTCTTGCCTAAGGGATCTTATAGTGCGGGAGGAAAGATCCCGGAGATTAATGATCCAAGAGTGAGATTTATAAAAGGACTTTTTCAGACAAGCTTGCCCGAGTTTCTGAAAAGCTTTAGTGCAAATAATCGATTAATTATCAATTGTGATGCGGACCTATATACCTCAACCTTATATGTACTTGCTAATTTAAATTATATAGTAATACCTGGTATAATAGTTATATTAGATGAATTTTCAACAATGCACGAATTTAGAGCATTTAGAGACTTTACTCACTCCTTTATGAGAAATTATAAATTGTTGGCAGCGGCTGAACGATTTTATTTACGAGCAGCGATAGAATTTGTTTGAAAAGTGTGGAAAAGAGAATTGACACCCAAAGTGGATTTAGTAGTCGCTCATAGGTAGCAGAATGTTGAGGGGCTTTGCAGAGGGAGGGCGAGTATAATATGGCTGTTCAAAGCAAACTTGCTGTGGAGGGCAGCTGGCTGAGACACTTGATACCGTACTTGCAGGATGATGAAAGCCGTTGATTACCTGCGGCAATTGCGTTGGCCCGACAGAGTGATCTGTCCGCGTTGTGGAAG
>JAOUFX010000885.1 GCA_029857975.1 Deltaproteobacteria bacterium
CCTGTATTGATTTGTAGGTGAAGTTGGTAACCAAGGATTGACTCTGGTCACTCATCAGTTCTTATATGACTGGCGTTGACCGATAATAAACTCGGGCAAGCTAAGATTTTGTTTTTACAAAGATTCATTCTCAACTCCCTTAGATACTACAGCAGATCGCGGTCAGAAAAACTTTAGCTCCCATAGGGTCTTCTCCTTCATGAATTTACTGCCTGAGAAGACGGATTTTCCTGCTCGATATCGGGAGAAATCTTTACTCTGATATCATGGTAGATGGGCCAAAAAGCTCATGGGTCAGATAAAAGACCCCAAGGATTGTTGATTGAAATCTGCAGCCTGTCGGGTTCCAAACTTGGACTTCCAATCGGATGGGGCCTCGGAGAGGGGGGGTTGTTTCGAGGCTTTCATCCCGAAACATCCACCATCCAAACCCTATCGCAATGCAGGAAATTCTTCTTGCAAATCGTCATCAATATGCTAAATAATTTATGTGACTCTGATGAAACTTCTTTCCGATGGAGGGAGAGCGATAGGAGGTCAAAATGCCGAGAAAAGGATCGAAGCACCCATACAAACCAAGAAAGGATTATACGTATACAGTAAAGGACATTGCCGAACTTGCTGGAACGACGAGAAATGCTTTAAGCGTGGCAAAGGTCCGCGGGAATATAGATCCGGGAGATTTCAGGAGTGTCGTAAGCTTCCTAACCAGGATAATCATCGAGAAACGTCTCAGAGGGGACCTTTTTGCCCCTACAGCGGAGGTCAGGAGAGGAGTAAAGAAGACGAAGAGTCCCCTCCAAGTCTTGGGCAGGAGAACCAAAAAAGCTATTGGCCGTAAATAGAAACCATCTTCATTGACCGTGTACGTTTCGAGTTGAAATCAAGCTGTTGCGTGGCTCGTCTTCCCCTCCACGTTTTACGGCTCACTTCATACCATTAAAAACCCGCCATCAATATTGAAGGCCTGCCCGGTGATGACCGACGCTTCCTGGCTGGCGAGATACACGACGAGCGGTGCAATCTCGTGTGGTTCAAGACGACGGCCAATCGGCATCAAGCTCGCCTCAAATTCCGCGACCGATTTGCCAAGCTGCTTGGCTTCATACTCCACCCGCAAATTGTTCATGCGTGTGCGCACGGGCCCAGGGCAAATGGCGTTGACGGTAATGCCCTGCTTCGCCGTCTCCATCGCTAACGTGCGCACCAACCCCAAGAGTCCATGTTTACTCGCCGCATAGGCCGCGCCGTGCAGCAGGCCAATCTTGCTGTTGACAGACGCGGTCATAATAATGCGTCCGTATTTGCGTTCGATCATCGAGGGTAGCGCTTTCTTTGAGAACAGGTACGGTACAGTGAGGTTGAGGTAGAGCAATGTCTCCCAGAAGGCGTCGTCGTACTCCACAACGGGCTTGGGATTCGCGCTGCTGCCCATGCCCGCGTTGTTCACAAGGATGTCAATATGTCCGAACTTTTGCATCACTTGCGTCCATATTTCCTCGACGGCGCCCTTTTGCGTGAGATCGGCAACGATGCCCTCGCACCTGACGCCTAGGCCGCTAAACTCTTGTTGCAATACCTCCAACTCCTGTGCCGAGCGTCCCGTGATAATGACCTGTGCGCCTTCCTTTGCAAAAGCGCGGGCGATGGCTTCGCCGATACCACGGCTTGCGCCGGTAACGAGTGCATTTTGGTCTTTGAGTTTCATGCTTCCCCTCCTAAAAGATGTACGCTCCCCGCTGGCGATTGCGGCTCTTCCTAAGAATTTGGCCTTCTAGGAACTCGCTTTTTGATACCTGTGAGTATACTGAGAAGGTGATTATGGGTCAAGCGAATTAGGGCCGATTCATAATCTCTTCTTGTATAAATTGTATAAATTTTCAGACTCGGGATGAAAAGGAAATATAATTAATTTGCTCTGCCAATGAGCAATATGGTATATTCTGAAAAAATTGGCTCCACCCCCATTGGATGACCTGCGAAAAATGCAAAAACCATCGTTTCATTTTTTTTGGTGATGAGGACTTTTGAATTTTAAAGAAAACGGTAATGTCAAAAATTTTATGAAAAAAGAGAAAAAATATGAAACCACAGTGCGGCAGTGCTGCAACCAAAAGATATATATCTCGCAGAGCCCGCAGAGGCCACAGAGATTTATTAAATCTTTTTAAATAAATTTCTAAATTCTTTCTCTGCGTTCCCTGCGATCTCTGTGAGATTCATTTTTTTTCTTGACA
>JAOUFX010000886.1 GCA_029857975.1 Deltaproteobacteria bacterium
AAGTCTTTCTGAAGATTTTTTTCAACATACTTCTTCCCCCTTTCTTTATAAACAATGTTACCGAAAGACTTCTTCCAATGGTTCATCTCTCATTAGGAGCATCATGAAAATAACCCTTTAAAAGCATCGATTCCTATATCAAAAATTTAATATTATTACAAGTTTTTTAATAGACTTTTTCTATAAAATATCAATACTTAAACCGAAGTGATAAGTGGAATCAAAAGGAGGAAAATGGTGTCAAATCGAGTCATGGGAAATTTGGGGAAAATTGGCGTGGAAATGGAGGTTAGACTTGAAAAAATGAGATTAGATACGCTGCATTTTTGATTAAAAAGAGGCGATCCAAACTGGATTAGTCCCTTCAGTTTTTTCTGGAGCCCACGGACGGATTTGAGCCGCCAACCCGCTGATTACAAATTAAAACCCCTGGGCTTCCTAACCTCCTCAAAATATAGGAAGCATTCGGAATCATAAGATTTTTTGTTTTCATATTTTTGTTCAATTTGGCAGCTTTTGGCTGAATTTGGAAAGTTTTTCTCACACAAATTCTCACACAAGATTTGGTCGGGATCCAACCGACACGGGGTGGGAACCTCGCGGGATTTTGAGTCAAAGCTTCTCAAAAGGCGATTTCCCATCATTTTCAACTACTCGAAAATCAAACAGTTACAACAGTCAAGTTGGAATAGCTTGGGTTATCTTGGGTTATTTTAGGTTAAGACGGTTACACTTTGGTTACACCAGCTAAAACGTATCACAACCCTTATCTAAAGAGCAAGACAAAGGGATCGCTCCCCAACCCCCGAGTCGTCACCCTACCTTCCTCATGTCTTTATTCCTCAGTTGATTGGGTCCCTCTTTCCTGCACGTATACCTCCTCCTAAAAAATTTTTTGATTGCGATTTGGGAGTCCTCAAAAATTTTTTGGGGGTAGGTTGTGAAGAATGCCGGAACCGGCAAACAATCTGAAAAAAAATAGCGATAGTGGTTCCTTATATCTTTGACACTTTCACCTACTACTGTGCAGATTTTATATCATCTCAGAAGCAATGATTTCGCATTGAAATAGAGTATAGCTTCCAATCTCATCCGACAGCTTGTTCCTGAGCCAATAGGCGCACCTCTAGTGGCACACCTTTCTTTTCGTTGCGTACCAGTGACCTAACTTCGTTTGGGCACTTTCCTACGCATACCCCACAACCCATGCAAGCCTCCCAGGTGACACAACGGCTATGCTACCCCCTTGGATAGCCTAGAACGGGTGGCGCATGCTACGCAGCGTGTCCTGTCCACCTCCGCTAGATAACCCGATAAGACCATTGCTGCTGCCCAATATTTTACCATTGCGTCAATACCACACAGCAATACTTGTAACAACTGCAGAATGAAGATGAACCTTATATTTTATGAAGAAAAGAATTGGGTTTTGGAGTCAACCCTCATTCATTTGACGATTTTCTTAAAAATTCTTCCCTGCATATTAAAACAACCTTGAGCTTCTCTCCTTAATGTGATATCGATATACGAAGTTGGCCCGACATATACTGAAAAGAATAATCGATCACCTACTTGAGAGAATAAAGTGGGACTTGTAGCAAAGGATGAGTATGTTCATGTCGAAAGGCTTAAATTGGGACTCTTCGATACTAACAGCTATATACTGACCTGTGCCCTAACTGGAGATAGTGTGTTGGTGGACGCTCCCGCAGAAGCCTCCGAAATCCTGAAGGCGTCGAAGGGGACTAATCCTAGATACATACTAATAACTCATAACCATATGGATCATATCGGTGCACTATCTGAGCTAAAGTCCAAGCTAAGAATTCCCATTGGCGCCCATCGCCTGGACGTGAAAGGTCTGCCTCTGCGACCGGAAATTCTCCTTGAAGACGGTGAAAACGTGTCTTACGGAAATATAGGATTGAAAGTCCTTCACACGCCCGGTCATACCCCCGGCAGTTTGTGTTTTTTGGTAGGAAAACACCTTATCTCGGGAGATACTATCTTCCCTGGCGGCCCAGGTAAAACCAAGTCGCCCACTGATTTAAAGCTAATAATCGAATCCTTAACCAGTAAGATCTTGGTCTTACCTGATGATACTACGATATACCCTGGTCACGGTGATTCCACTATATTAAAGAAGGAAAAGGAGGAATTTGCTATCTTTTCCTCCCGTTCTCATGATCCTAACCTGTTCGGGGATGTGCTCTGGCTTTCATCCTAGCCATTTGTT
>JAOUFX010000065.1 GCA_029857975.1 Deltaproteobacteria bacterium
TAGTCTATCTGGTCTATTTGATCTTTCTGCGCAAACAAAACAACTCCGCCCGCTATCATTCGTTCAATAGAGTCTTTTAATTTATCATATTCACCCTCTGAATAAACATGCGGCTCAAGAAGGGGTATATCCACACAGGATTGGGGACGCTGTTGACTAAGTTAAGTAACTATAGGTCAATTAGTCATTAAGTAATTGGGTTATTGGGTCAATAACAGATTGCATAGCGCAGAGCGAAAAGAATGGAAGCAATATGGCTCATGGCTCATAGTGAAAAGCAAATGGGTAAACGCGTAGATGCGATTGAAACGTTTATCATTTGGACCTTTAATATCGTTCATCTTGTTTATTGAGTTTGTTTTGGAAGATTTTACGTCGCAAATTCTAATTTTAATTTTTCTATACGGGAGCGCACTGGTTTCAATTCGGTAATTGTTATATACACCAGAGGCATGTCTTTCTCGACTACTTGTCTTCCCGTTTCTCTGGCCCACCCGTTAAATTCTTCATCTCCTTCAATTTGCATCACTACAAGAGCATTATTGGGGATTCGATCAGAAAATTCGGGGTGCTCGAGAATATATTTATCAAATTCCCTAATAAGAACATTATTTTTCTCAACATATCTCTCTTTATCGTTCATGGGAACCTCCCTTCTAAATATTTTTCTCTATAAATCTTCCAGTTCTCATTGATATCGTCATCAGCTAAAGTCAAAGAATCTTCATAATTGAGATTGAGATTTATTTTTTTGCGTTGACCTTTTATATTATAACAATCTTTATGCACATAGTCATGCGAACAAACATACCGGATTACTTCTTTCCAGACTCCACCCGTTCTAACCTCAAGTTGAACAACGAATTTTATTATTTTTCCAAATTCTGTAATGTGATAATGCCTTTTCCGAGCATCAACATCAAACAATAATAAATACTTTTTTTCTGGCACAATATTCCCCCATTTACCTAAACTTTTTATACCACCCACCCAGGGGGTTTAGACGGTTGCAAAGGCGGCCTACTTTGTAGACTTTCCCTCATCTCATCATTGGTTTTTCCTACCTGGCGCTGTAAAGGAACAGTGCTACGGGGGTCACGGGGGTAAAATTTTTATCCTTGACATTTGTCGACACAGACATCCTTGCCGGCGAGTAAAGATTGCTTCACCATTTCATATAAATTTATTTTGAATTTCCATCAACGCTCCTCATTATAAAAGATTACAGCCAATGGGCGATAGGCAAACAGATGGCATAGCGCAGAGAGCAAAGCGCATTGCGAAAAGGGCTGAAAGCGGCATAGCTTATGGCTAATAGCGAATAATTAAAAGGCTATAGGAAAAGCAGTCATTGAGTAATTGGGTTATTGGGGCAATAAAAACAGGCTATAGGCTATAGGCGATAGGGAGAGACAGTAAAAGGGTCATTTGATTGATTTGGTCTATCTGGTTTGTTGGGGTGGCCGGGTTTCTTTTTGCAAATCTGCATCGACCATAATCTTAACCAGTTCCTTAAATTTTACTTTTGGCTCCCAGCCCAAACTTTTTCTGGCTTTGCTGGCGTCCCCAAATAAAAGTTCCACCTCCGTGGGTCGGAAGTATCGCGGGTCAATCTCAACGATCGCATCTCCGATGCTAAGGTTAGAGGTGAGAGGTAAGGAGCGAGAGGATAAAGAACGGATAATACCTTTTTCCTCAAGGCCGTGGCCTTTCCATTCGATCTCCATACCGGCATGGGCAAAGGCAAAATCAACAAATTCTCTTACCGAATGAGTCTCTCCGGTGGCAATAACATAGTCTTCTGGCTTATCCTGTTGCAACATGAGCCACATTGCTTCCACGAATTCCTTGGCATATCCCCAATCCCTTTTTGCTTCCAGGTTCCCAAGGTAGAGCTTCTTTTCAAAGCCTAAAGTTATCCGGGCAACGCTCCGGGTGATCTTCCGAGTACAAAGGTCTCTCCTCTTCGGGGAGATTCGTGATTAAAAAGAATACCGTTGGAGGCAAAGAGATTATATCCTTCCCGATAATTTCTTACCATCCAATAAGAATAAACCTTGGCGGCGGCGTAAGGACTCCGGGGTAAAAATGGAGATCCCTCATTTTGCGGAGGGGGGGAAGCCCCGAACATCTCACTGGAAGACGCCTGGTAAAAGCGGGTCTTAATGCCGCTCCTGCGGATAGCTTCAAGAATTCGGGTGGTACCAAGACCTGTCACATCTCCGGTGAACTCCGGCATATCAAAGCTCACCCTAACATGGCTCTGGGCGGCCAAATGGTAGATTTCATCCGGTTGAATATTGTAAATAAGATTCGTCAATTGACCCGAATCCGTAATATCGCCATAATGGAGGAAAAGTTTCGTACTTGATTCATGCGGATCAGCGTAGATGTGATCGATGCGGTCGGTGTTGAAGGTGCTGGATCTGCGGATGAGGCCATGGACTTCATACCCTTTAGAAAGCAGGAACTCAGCCAGGTAGGATCCGTCTTGGCCGGTGATGCCGGTGATTAAAGATCTTTTAGTCATATGGTTTCTCTGGTTGGTTTAGTTGAGAGATACCAATCTATAGTCCTTATCAGTCCTTCTTCGAAAGGGGTTTTTGCCTTGAATCCAAATTCCTCTTCTGCCTTAGAGACATCAAGCATTCTTCTGGGTTGGCCGTCGGGTTTTGTTGAATCCCAGGTAATCTCGCCACGAAAACCGGCAAGTTTGGCGATTAACTCCACCAAAGCCTTTATGCTGATCTCAAAACCTGCGCCAAGATTAACGGGGTCCGGTTCATTATATTTTTCGGCGGCAAGGAGAATGCCTTCGGCAGCATCCTCTACGTAAAGAAATTCCCTGGAAGCTTTTCCCGTGCCCCAAACGACGATAGGGTTATCGCGTTCATCGGGTTTGTTGCGTTCATTGCGTTCGGTGAGTCTTTGGAAGGTGGCTTGTTTGCCGCCCATTGCATCCACGATTTTCTTTATAAGAGCCGGGATGACATGGGAGGATTCGGGATCGAAATTATCTCGTGGTCCGTAAAGATTTACCGGCAAAAGGTAAATGGCATTGAAGCCGTATTGTTGCCGATAAACCTGAGACTGAACTAAAAGCATCTTTTTGGCTAATCCATAAGGGGCATTGGTTTCTTCCGGATATCCATTCCAAAGATATTCCTCTTTAAAAGGAACAGGGGTAAATTTGGGATAAGCGCAGATGGTGCCGAGGGCCACAAATTTCTCCAAGCCGATTTGCCTACCTATTTCCATCATTTGCACGCCCATCATGAGATTTTCATAGAAAAATTTCCCCGGATTGGCACGATTGGCTCCTATGCCACCGACCACGGCAGCAAGATGGATTACTATATCCGGCCGAGCATCCCGGTATAGGCGTTTGACCGCTTCCATCTCCACCAGGTCGTACTCTTCGATTCGGGGGACGAAAATATCCTTACAGCCTCTCTCCCGAAGCTTCTCCACTATGAACGAGCCGAGGAACCCGGCACCGCCGGTCACTACTACTCTTCGATTTTGCCAAAAAGAAAGAGTAGTCATTTGGTCTTTCTGGTCCTTCTGGTTTGTTGGGTTAGCGGTGTTTCTTTTTGTAAGTCTGCGTAAGAAATAGGGGACGGAGGTTCTGAAGCAACTTAGTATATATCGTCTTTCATAAGAATCGCCTGGAGCAAGGAGCAGGGGGTATAGCTAAAAAGCTGAAGGCAATATAGCTCATAGCGAATAAACTAAAATAGCGTAATTTTCATAGAGACATGGATTCTAAACGAACATCTTGCAATCGTGATCGTGGAGGGGAAAGCTTTCCGATCCTAACCAGCAAAATCGTTCTCCCCTCGCCCTTTTGACTCTCTGCTATTGTAAGGTTTTCCTGAGAGAGTTCCGGATCTTCTTCAGGGAGAAAGTGTATTTCAGCATTTTCTGGAATTTGCTCCAGAATTTCAGGATGCTCCAAAAGATACCGGTCGAATTCAATTCCAAAGGTATGGTTTTTTTTAAAAAGATCTTCCTTTCTCTTTTTATCCCCCTAACTTGGATAGGTACCACTCGCGATATTTCTCCCAATTCGTTTCAATATCATTATACGCAAAAGTTAAGCCTTCGTCAAAATTAAGTTGTAAATACCACCTTTTGGAAATTGTTCCATCGGGTAAAATTAAATCTCCATGAACAGCGATAGGGAATGTATCGAACCTCGTCACGGCAGCCCATTTACCTCCAACAAAGATCTCATACTGGATAACAAATTTCTTAACCTGGCCCTTATTCAATTCTATTTGGCATCAAACTCGATCTTCATGAGTAAGATATCTGAAATATTGTTTTAGGAAAGGCATATCACTTTCCCATTATTTATCTCATCATTTATGAAATTGGAGACTTTGTTGACTTCAAGCGCAGAGGTCATGAAACAAAAAGCATGGAGCATAGCGAAAAGGGCTGAAAGCGGCATAGCTTGTGGCTCATAGTGAATAACAAAAAAAGAGTATAATGAAAAGCAGTCATTGAGTCAATGGGTTATTGAGTTATTGAGTTACTTGCGTTTATTGGGTTCGTTGGGTTCGTTGGGTTCGTTGGGTTAATTTTCAAATGCGGAATTCGGATTGCGGAATTAACATTATTTTATAATTATCAATCTCAGTTTTTTAAAAGGTTGAATACATTGCTAATATACTTCTTCATGAGACCCTATTTCTAAAAGCAGAATATCAGACTCAGTCTGCTCTTCTTTTTTTATGAAGTCAAACACGATGCGCAAATCATATCCCACCTTGCAAGCCCATGAACCTGATAACTTGCCTTTAAGTTTGTGGGTTTCTAACTGCGGAGCAAAGGGATCTTCGACCAAAAGCCTTAGTGTTTTCTCGATATCTCTCGTAAGATCTGGGTGCTTTTTGCTAAAACGTCTAAAAGCCCTTACGAAGGTTTTTCCCCAAATCAGTGTTCTCATTCCAAAAGCTCTTTTATCAAGTCATCTACCGTTCCCTTCCTGACCTCACCCCTGGCATACTCTTCCCTGGCCTCTCTGATGCTATTTGCCAGCCCATCCCGCCTCTGTTCAATCAATCTCCGCCGAATAATATTAATAAGATCCTCTTGTTGATACTCAGGGAGTGATTCCACGATATCCAACACTTCCTGAAAAGTAACGTCCATTCCTCTAAACCCTCCTTTGGGGCAACCTATTATAACCGACCTGTCTCATCTCTTGTGACATTATAAACCATTTAATAAATTGCAACAAGCTATGTTAAGCATCTTTGGGTCATTTTAGGTCTTGGATGTTGACAAATCTGCTTAATATAATCGAGTAAATAGGAAATACGGGACGTTCGTGCAGAAATTGCTTTAAGGTTTTTCATCAATAATTAACAATAGGCTATAGGCGATCACAGATGGCAGAGCGCAGAGCGCGTGGGCCATGGCTTACACCTTATCCAAAAGACTGAAATATTCTTCTCGGCTGATACCAGCTGAACGTAAATTATTTTTTATTATGAAAACCGGCACCTCCGGCCAGTCTGGAATTATAATTGGTCTTATGATGCCTTTCTTGGTATAAACATATAAACATAATGATCACCTTCGGTCCTGACACACTGGAAACCAGCTTTTTCAAAGACCCTTTTCAGGCGCCATGCCGGAATAGGAGTAATCCTTGGCATAAGAATCCTATGCTTCTATTGACATCAATTCAGTGGATACAAGTCGTGGTGTCATCCAACGATTCAAATTAGTTTTTTCATAGCCTGATTCCTTCAATATATCCTCCAGGGTTCCCAATTTTCCCGCCTCTTCAAGAAATAATCGAACGGCAGTTTTGAGATTTTTTCGGGCTTCGTCAATTGAATTTCCACAACTGGAAACATCCAATTTTGGGCAATAGGCCACAAATGTTTCTCCTTCTTTAAAAATGATCCCATCAAATTCTATTGGGAACATCTTAAATCACCTCCTGTTGTCTTTGATGTTTTGGGGGACGTCGTTGACTAGGTTGACTTCAAGCACAGAGGGCATAGGACATAGAGGGGCTGGGTCAAATCTTTATCCTTGACAATTCCGGTCTCTTTGCTTCCTCCAGTCTTTCTATCTACAGACTTTTTAAGATTTTGATAAAATCTATTTTTATCAATCCCATCTGTTCAATAATTGAGAGTAACGTACCTCGTGGAATTTCCTCTTTGTGAGGGACAATAACAAGGCGGGTCTTTTCTTCTGTCTTTTTTACAAAGGCCGAGTGACTTCCTTTGCCTCTTTTAGGAGCCGGCTCAAATCCTAAATGGTTTAAAACTTTGATGACGTCTTTATAAGATAATATCGGAAGTTTTGGCATTAAATCACTAATGTAAAGCTACCAGTAAACTTTTCTTTTACTGTAAGGCTCTCTTCTATGTCCTCCATTAAATTAAGTTCTTTGGCATTTTCAATATAAAGTTCTACGGCCTCTTTGAGATTGCTCACGGCCTCTTCAAATGTATCCCCACAACTTGCCACACTTAACTCAGTACATTTGGACACAAAACCCTTTTCTTCTTTCCAAACAACTGCTGTATATTCAAAGGTTTTCATCATTATCTCCCTTCTTGTTCTTTAAATAAATCCTATCAGATTTATTCCCCTTTAACAACCATTATGGCTCATAGTAGAACCTGAATCTTGGTCGCGGTAGGGGCGCCAGTTACCTGGCGCCCCCCGCACGGATCCGTACGTGAGTCATGGGGGACATAGCTCCGTTGATTCCGATATATAAAAACAAAGGTACAAGGTGTAAGGCATGAGGCGATCACAGAAAGCATAGCGCAGAGCGCATGGAGCATAGCGAAAAGGGCTGAAAGCGGCATAGCTTGTGGCTTATAGCGAATAACAAAAAAAGAGTATAATGAAAAGCAGTCATTGGGTCAATGGGTTATTGGGGCAATAAAAACAGGCTATAGGCAATGGGCGATAGGGAAAAGACGAAGTCTAAAAAGCGAGAGAAGCGAGATGAGCGAGACATGAGAGAAAGGGGCTGCGGGGGGATGTAGTTGAATTCTTGCACTTATGCTACTTTCTGCCAGTCAATGGGCTATAGGCAAAGATAATAGCATAGCGCAAAGAGTTTAATTACCCCCCCTTTGATTCGGTCTCTTTTTCTATCTTCTCGATGAGGTTCTCGATTTCGCGGATAAGCCCCGGGAGGTTGGGGCTATTAAAACTATTCTCCGGTGCAGGGATGCGATTGTTTTTAATGTTCGGCTGGATATGTTTGTGATGGGGATATGTCCTTTGTAAAGTCGGATCATCGGGATGCGGCTGGGCATCGTACCAGCATAACTTTTCTTTGCCATACAAAACTTCGTAACCGTACTCGTCTATCACTGCAGGCAAGCGGTGATACAAAATTCTTTCACGTACGATTAACCTGACACCATGATCAAACTGTATTTCTCCTGCAACCCGGACCAGGGATGCACCCCGCCTGGTTAAAATTACCGTAGAATGCCTGATTGATTTGAACTGCTGTTTGAGGGTATAAAGGAACAGTTCATAATCCTCTATGGCTCGCAGTGGATTATTCATGTGGCTTCGTGGATCAGACCCGTCAGACTCGGTGCATTCTTTTGCAGACGCTGTACTTCATTCCGGTAATCGGCCTGACGAGCAAGCCATGTCCGATAGACACTAGCCCACTCCCCGAAATCTAATACCCACCCGTCATTTTCTGGTTCTTCGCCGCTCACATATGCGGCAAAGAAAGTTTCCGAACGGACACCATATTTCCGTTCAAACGCCAGCAGGTCTTCCTCCAGCGAATGGATATCAGCCAGAATCTCTTGCAAGTTCATAACATACCTCTAAATTTCATTTTAACGCGATTTGCTTTTTCTTTCAAGAGGGTTTTGGGGGACAGCGGCTACAGCAGTCTGGCATGGAGTGGTCTCTTCGGGCCCTTGGGGTTCGTGCAGAAATTTCTTTACGATTTTCTATCAATGGTTTAAAGAATATGGGCAATTAAGAACAGGCAATAGGTTATAGGCAAAAGGCCAAAGGGGAAAGGCAATGGGCGATGGGCAAAAGGCAATAGGAAATTCGGAATGGGAAGGGCTAACTACATTTCCCTTTTCCCGAAAATAAAACAACTCCGCCCGCTATCATTCGTTCAATAGAGTCTTTTAATTTATCATATTCACCCTCTGAATAAACGTGCGGCTCAAGAAGGGGTATATCCAGGCTCTTTTTCACCTTTGCAAAGGAATCCCTTCTCTCTTTTCCTCTGTAGACAACGAGAATGTCCACGTCACTGGCGACAGTGTATCTCCCTTGAGCGTAAGATCCGAATAAGACCACCTTTGAAAGAGGAAGTTCCATTGCCAGATTCTTAATTCTTGGTTTAAGGTTTTGGATCAACTCTTCTTTATCAAATTTTGGATAGAATATCCGAACAAAGCTTGACGATTCTTTCCGCATACCCTATAAGCCTCCTCCCCTCCTCAATTGTGTAACGGCTTCTCGGCGAACCAGATGGATGGGCGTTGGGATATCTCGTGGGGATATAGGCCTTATCTAATTCGAGTGCTCCATGGAACAATTTTTCGGAAATTTCATGCTTTTTAGCAAGTTCCTTTAACAAGTCAGCTACTGAATGCCCCCAAGCCTCCGCCCCCATCTTTTGGAAAACCGCCTTGATTGCTTTTTCCGCCGCTTGCTGAGCAGAAAAACACGCCCAATTATAAAAACCACCCTGGATATCGCTTCGGGCATGTTCTAAATCGCCGTTAGCCTCGTCCAACCAATCTTTACTCCGTTCCATTTTGAGATCCTCTACTGGGTCTGTTTGGTCGATAAAAAAAGGCGATGGGCAAGGGGCCACAGGCATAAGACGCAGTCTAAAAAGCGAGAAATGCGGGACGAGCGAGAGAAGTCGAATAAAGTCATTAGGCCATTAATTAATCGCGTTATTGGGTTGCTTGCATTAATCGCATGCAGTGCATTCATTGCGAAAGTAATCATGGATCAAGCACCAAGCGACTTTCTGTGTTTACCCGGTTAGATAGTAAACATCTAACAGGGTGAATCCGTGTCCCAAAAGGAATTTTCTATACATTTGAATCACTTTGACCTGAACGCTTTGGAACTGGTTGCTTTGGCTTTCGGCCTTGACCGTTGAACTTTAATCTCTGAGCTTTTCATAAGTGGGACATGTCCCTATTTAAAAACCCTCTTCTATGGGAGTGAAAGAG
>JAOUFX010000887.1 GCA_029857975.1 Deltaproteobacteria bacterium
AATTTTATACTTGCCGCATCATCTATTCTATCCAAAAAGGAGGTTTTATATGGGAAGAGCAAAAGGGTTCGGATGTTTCATCATCGTCGTGGCAGCCATACTTTCCTTTGTGGCCACCCCGGTTCAGGCCCAGGTGGTCAAAAGTCCCGCGCACCTGCGGCTGGCTTCCCAGGATCTGGGCAGTGCCTGGTACGTGTACGGAGCGACTTTTGCCAAGTTGTGGAGAGGAGTCTTACCCAAAGGTTCGACCATTGACGTCCTTCCATATGGCGGGGCTCCAGCCAATGTTTTGTTGATCGAAAAGGGAGATGCCGAAGTGGCTTTCTGCAATAACACCGTTGCCCGCTGGGCCGTTCAGGGGAAGGTGGCTTTTCCCAAACCCATTCCGGAGATTCGAGGGATGGTGGGTGCGCTGGATAAATATTATTTAGCAGCCGTGGCCACGAAACGTTCGGGGATCACCAGCCTGGAAGATGTAGTCAAGAAGAAGATGCCGGTGCGGATTGTGACCCAGCCGGTGGGCAGCTCGGGGGAAGTTTCTTTGCGTTTACTTCTGGAGGTCTATGGAATAACCTATGACGATATTAAATCCTGGGGGGGGTCCGTTACGCCCACCTCGACGGGCGTGGCCTCGGCGCAGATGATCGACGGGAAAGCCGATGTCTGGGTGCAAGTGATTGTGGCAGGCCATCCGGCGATTTCGGAACTGGCCATTGCGACGAACGTGGTCTTCTTGCCTTACTCCCCGGGGATCATCGACAAACTGGAGAATTATGGTTTTCAGGAAGCGGCTCTGCCGGCAAAAACCTTTAAGGGACAGGGACAGGCAGTTCCGATGGTGGGGTATCCATCGATTCTGATCGGTCAACGCGATTTGAAACCGGAATTGGTTTATATTCTCACGAAGGCGGTTGTGGAGAATAAGGAGAAGCTAGTCAAGGCGCATGCGGGCTTTAAGAATTGCATTCCCGAAGATGCCTGGAAGTTAGTGAAAATAGGGATTCCCCTTCATCCCGGAGCGGAAAAATATTACCGGGAAAGAGGGTGGATGAAATAAATTTAAAAGGAAATGGGCTCCTCAAAAATTTTTGGGGAGCCCCCAAACCTTTTAGATGAAAATCAAAACCGGCCTCGATGCCCGGGTACCTTTAAAAATATTTCTCTCTCATTCTTTGAGAAAGCTCGCTGGTCAATTGGAAGGCCCTCTCTCCCAATTCCACTGACATAATCGAAGTGGCGCAGCTCGGGGTAAGGATCGATGACTGAAGTAATGTTGGCATTTCGATTCCCGCATTGACGAGCCTCTGCAGGTCTTTTTCCAGCCTGACCATCAGCGTTTCCGCGCTTTCCTGAACAATTTTTTCGTCCGAGGTTGGAACGATGCCCCAAGCGAGCATGCCGCCTCTTTCCAGAAAGGCGTTTAACTCCTGGGGATAAAGAGCGATCTTATCGGCATATTCGTAAGCATCGAAGTTGATGGCATCGGTACGGGTTTCCATCAGAATGGACCAGTCGATATTGGCGCAGCAGTGGATGCAGGTCAGTCCTTCCCCTGCTCCCAGCACCTCGTTGAGGGCATGGATGATGTCCTCTCTCGGCCCGCTGCCAACGGCAGAGGTGTGCACCACCAAAGAAGGTTCGGCGAAGTCAACCATCGTTTGAACGCCCGGTAACGCCTCCTTTACCCTGCGTTCCTGCCATTGGGCCTTCATGGCCAGAGTTTTGACCAGGATGTCCCGCATGGTTTCATTGTAGAAAGCGGGAGTTCCTTGGTCATCGGTTATGGAAAGGCCCCAGCTAACCGGTCCCGGAGTCTGGATATGCACCATTTTAAGCTGGGGCGGAGGCTGCTCCTTAAGCCTTTCCAACAGGGCATACATCCCGGGAGCTGATTCCCGACTGATCGCGAAGTACCCAAGATCGTTCGCTGCCCATCTCTCATAGAATTCTATCAATTCCTTTTCTCGTTGAGGTGAGATGTCGAACCAGAGCTTTCTTTTGGAAGAATCCACCACCAGACAGGGTATCCCCTCCAAATACATCCGGGTCGACTTGGTGAGGCGGGGGATACCGGGCGCCTCGGGAAAATATTTCAGGATAAGGCTGCAGGCCTGTTCCGGGTCCCTGTGGGCCATGGCCGCCAGATGGGTTGCCATAAATTTCGGTGAAAATTTCATCGCGTATGATCCTCGCTATTTGAATTTATATAATCTCGCGAACTGGCGTTGAAAAT
>JAOUFX010000888.1 GCA_029857975.1 Deltaproteobacteria bacterium
GATCGTCATTGCTCTCCCGCTCGCTTGGCCTCTCACGCCCACGCTTGGCGACCTAACGATATTGTGGATCATGGGCTGGGTACAGCTGGGGGCTGGGTGCGTGCTGATGACGCTGGCGACGCGATACCTCACGGCCAGAGAAATCGGCCTGTTGGCGCTGCTGGAGACGACGCTCGGCCCTATCTGGGTATGGCTCGGTATCGGCGAGCGCCCTACGAACACCGCTTTAGTGGGGGGGGTGATCGTGATCACCGCCCTGCTGGCCAATGGCTTACTCGGCATGCGCAGAGAAAAGGAATGAATCCCGTTAAAAAGGAGGTTTATATGGCGTTCAAAGTGGTTGCCCGACCCGCATTACCATCGACTCTGGCCGGTGAGGTTCTGACCCGATTCGGGGCCCAACTGGTCGAGGTCCCCTTGTTTACCGAAGAGGATATTGTAAAAAACGCCGCCGATGCGGATGCCGTGTTGGTAGGTCCTACAGAGCCTTTTACCCCGAAAGTCATTCGGACCCTGTCTAAGTGCAAAATCCTCAGCCGCACGGGTATCGGCTTCAACAATATCGATGTAGATGAGGCCACGCGGCAAGGTATTCCCGTGGCCATTGTTTTAGACGCCAGTGTTCACGAGGTTTCCGATCATGTCCTTGCTTTCTTGCTGGCCTTCTCGCGCAAGCTATTTCCGCTTACCCGGGGGATGCGGATGGGGCTATGGACGTCTGGGAGCCAAGAGATGATTCGCCTAAGAGGGCAGATATTCCGCCTGAACCAGCAGACTCTGGGAATTGTCGGGGTGGGAAGGATCGGCACGCGGGTGGCTCAAAAGGCTCGTGCTTTCGGGATGAGGGTGTTGGGGTGCGATCCCTACTTGTCTGCCCAGGAAATTCAGGAACGGGGTGCCGAGAAGGTGGACTTTGACCCTCTCCTGCGGGAAGCGGATTTTGTATCCCTCAATACTCCGCTTACCCCTGAGACCAAAAATCTTTTTGGCTTGGAAGAAATCAGAAAAATGAAGCCGACGGCCTACCTCATTAATACCGCCCGCGGGGGAATCATTAACGAAAAAGATCTCTATCAAGCCCTGATGGAAAGGTCAATCGCCGGTGCTGGCCTGGATGTTACGGACCCAGAACCTCCTTTATTGGATAATCCCCTTTTCCATCTCGATAACGTCTTGACCACCGGGCATTCGGCGTTCTATTCGGAAACGTCCGTCCAAGAGCTTTATCAAAAAGCCGCCGCAGCGATCATCATGGCCTTCAAAGGGGAATGGCCTCCCTTCCTTGCCAACCCCCAAGTCAAAGGAAAAAACAACTGCCGCCTTTTTTAGGGCGCATGCGCCACGGCTGCAAAAACGCCGGCACCTATCAACGCGCTGCCACTACACCGATTGAGCCAACGCCGCGTCCTTGAATTCTGTATCGTCTCGCGGAGGTTGCCGGCAAAGAAAGCATACAAGGTTGCGTTTATGGACCCCAATACAAGAAATGTGACCCCCAGCAAGAGAAACTGGGGAACTGCCTGGCCTTGCGGATCAACAAATTGAGGCAAAAAAGCAACGAAAAAACCGATGCTCTTAGGGTTCAAGGCAGTCACAGTAAACGTACTTGTGCAAAGCGATCTCTTAGAGGCTGCGGCAGCTGTGGGATTGGTTTTCGCTACCTCAGGATTCGATCGCCAAATTTTGATACCAAGGTAAAGCAGGTAAGCGACTCCCAACCACTTCAATATTGAAAAAAGAAGTGCGGAAGCCGCTAAGACTGCTCCCAGCCCTAAAAGGGAAAAAGTCATCGCCGTGAAATCACCAACGGCTACACCGATTACCAGCGGTATCACCGCTCTTCGTCCGTTTACAACAGCGTGACTTATTACCGAAATAATTGTTGGGCCCGGTATCACCAGAAGGATCATCGCGGCAATGGTAAATGCTCCCCATGTTTCCAAACTCACAAGAAATCTCCCCAATTGGCTAACGAAAAAATAAACCTGCCGCTACCGAGCCCGGCGCAATAGCGGTCAGGGCACCGTAATGTCAGCGGTAACCAAGACTCTGAACACCTCGCACTCGCTTAAGGATGGCCGCAGCCCTTAAGCCCCCTACAGCATCGAAAAGCAGCACGAACAAAGGCGTTAAGCTGCCCAGCTGAAGGCCCATGCCCCCTTTCCCGGCTATCCTTAATATTAGCCCCGCGATGGTCCTGATCTACTACCTAAAATGGGGCAAGAGTCTTTT
>JAOUFX010000889.1 GCA_029857975.1 Deltaproteobacteria bacterium
CAAGGAACGCGTCCAGTTCGGGAAACCCATCGCCTCTTTTCAGGCCATCCAGCATAAGCTGGCGGATATGAAGGTGATTATCGAAGCCACCCGTCTCTTGCTTTTCCGGGTGGCCTGGTTGAAGGATCAGGGAAAATTTCTCAACCCGGTGGAAGCCG
This sequence comes from Deltaproteobacteria bacterium, assembly GCA_029857975.1. The sequence goes on from JAOUFX010000889.1 coordinate 159, forward strand.
CCGCAGCCAAGCTTTTCGTCGGCGAGTTCGGTATGAAGGCGGCCAGTGATGCGGTCCAAATCCATGGCGGTTACGGGCTCATGCATGAATACCCGGTGGAAAGATTCTTTCGCGACACCAAACTGGCCGCGATCGGCGGAGGAACGTCTGAGATTATGCGCCTGATTATCTCCCGCTCGATCTTCAGCGCCGGAAAACCCGTTTAAAAAATTCCCCCTAACCCTCCCCTCTCCCCCTCGAGAGACTGTGTCGTAACCCGGGCGGGAGGGCATGGGGAAGGAGATTCCTATGGATTATGAGCTGACCGGGGAGCAGAAGGAGTTCAAAAAAAATTTCCGGGCATTTTGCGAAAAGGAGATTGCCCCGCGAGCTGCTCAGGTCGATTCAGAAGGAGCTTTCTCCCCGGAGAACCAGCGCCGTTTGGCCGAGATGGAATTTTTCGGGTTGCTCTTCCCGCAGCAATACGGCGGCAGCCAGAAGCCCATCCTGACCTGCGTCACCGCCTGGGAGGAATTAGCCCGGGCTTGCCCCGCAACCTTCCTGTCTTGTGGCATCGGCTCTTCGCTCGCCGGAATTCCCGTCCATTTTTGGGGCACCGAAGAACAGAAGGGAAAATACCTGTCCCGGTTGATCAAAGGGGAGTGGATCGGCGCCTTTGCGCTCAGTGAACCGCATTGTGGCTCCGACATGACGGCCTTGAAGACGGAAGCCAGAAAATCTGGTAAAAACTTCTTCATCAACGGCACCAAGTCTTTCGTTACCAACGGCCCCTTGGCCGATTTTGTAATTCTCGTGGCCCTGACCAACCCGGCGGCCGCACCGGACCAGCAAATGAGTATATTCGTTCTGGACAGAGGCATGCCCGGCTGGTCCGCCGCTCCCCCTTTAGAAAAACTCGGCGCCCGCGGTTCTCCCGTCTCTCCGATTACTTTTAAGGATTGCTCTGTCCCGGAAAGTAGTCTGTTGGGGAAAGAAGGAGAAGGATACGATTACACGGCCAAAACCAAAGAATTTTTCCGCTTGGGTTTCGCTGCCTATAGCCTGGGAATCAGCCAGGCCTGTTTGGAGGAATCGGTCCAATATGCCCGGGGGAGAGAGGCTTTTGGCCGACCCATCGCCTATTTTCAGGAGGTAAGCTTTAAAGTGGCGGACATGCAGATGTTCGTGGACACCGGGCGCCTATTGCTCTACCGGGCGGCCTCGATGATGGACCAGGGATTGGAGGCCGGACCGGATATTGCCATCGCCAAGCTATTCCTCTCGGAAGCTGCCACCTGGTGTGCGACCAATGCCGTCCAGATCCACGGCGGGTACGGTTTTCTTAAGGGGTATAAAGTGGAACGTCTCTACCGGGATGCCAAGCTGGGCGAGATCGGGGAAGGAACTTCCGAGATGCAGCGTAAAATCATCGCCCGCACCCTGTTGGGCGAAGGATTTTAATTACTTTTTAAAAAAAACTTGACAAACCCCTTCCGGGTGAAGTATAAAAAATAAAGGTTTTTTCATGATGAAAGAGATTTTCTCAGAAAGATTTCATTTCCTCCTCATTTCTCTTTGGGGCTTGTTGGGCCTTTTGATCTTGCCCAGTCCGCCCACTGCCTGAGGAGGTTCGCACATTTAAAAGAACTTCAAGGCCATGGGCGGAAAGAGCCCATGGCCTTTTTCACGCAGGCCATGGTGAGATTCTCATCATGGCTTTTTTTTAGATTCTGAACCTACCATAACCCCTTGGGGAGGCTCATTAGACCATCTAACATGAGGATTCGAGAAGCCTCCCCGGTAGGTTTGGATATAAATTTAATAGGACGCAGATAACCGCAGAGAAAGATAACCGCTATTTTTTCTCGATGGTGCGCAGGACGTTATTCTCAAACCGCAAAATTAACCTCTCTTTTCCATTGCTGGTCCATTCTTCATAGACAATTTCGCCGCGTTTTTCCCTCTTGACTTCCGTTGGAGAGCCGATAGCCTCCTGCGCCTGCTCCCGGCTCATCCCCGGAAAGATTTGGCCGGCAGCGATTTTTTGGCAGGTTGCCGGATCCCAAAAAGGATACTTCTGCCATATCTTCCCC
>JAOUFX010000890.1 GCA_029857975.1 Deltaproteobacteria bacterium
TGCGGCGGGATCGTTCCCTGGTAGCCGTCAGCACTGGCCTCCTGCGCGCCATGTCCCGCGATGAGGTCGAGGGCGTCCTGGGGCACGAGATCAGCCACGTCGCCAACGGCGACATGCTGACCCTCGCCCTAATCCAGGGCGTGGTCAACACCTTCGTAATCTTCCTCTCTCGGGTTGTCGGGCACTTGGTAGATCGGGTCGTCTTCCGCACGGAGCGAGGCCATGGGCCGGCCTTTATTATAACGACGCTGCTCGCCCAGTTGGTTTTCGGGATCCTGGCCACCATCATTGTCATGTGGTTCAGCCGGCAAAGAGAGTTCCGGGCGGATGCGGGAAGCGCCGCCCTGGAGGGACGGGAGAAAATGATCGCTGCCCTGAAGCGCCTTCAGAGGGCGGTCCATCCTGAGCCTTTGCCCGATCAAATGGCCGCATTCGGAATCTCCGGTTCCGCCCGCTCTGGCATCCGGAGGCTCTTCATGACCCATCCACCCCTCGAAGAGCGGATCGAGGCCCTGACCCGGCGGCCCGAGTCGCCTATCACAGAAGCATAGAAGCCTTTCATAGGAGGAAAAATGGACAAAATCGTTAACGATTACCCTGGGGGAATGCAAGTGACTAATGGAACGTAGTTTTGATAATTGATTTGATCGGGATAATAATGGCCTCATGCCACGCGAACCGGCACAAAACGCGGAAGGAGCTTGGCATCCTGTAAGGATGCGGTGGTGGGAAAGAATAAGATCCTTTTGGTAGAAGAAAACCGCGGAGATCAAAACCTAATGGCCCTGTCCTACGGGATTTGCCCCATTTTTAGGGGAAATAAAGAGGGTGGATCGATCGGCCAGAAGAATGGTAGTGACTCGTTTAAAATGATTACCCTTTGATAAATGATGGCAAATGGATGGAGGGGGTTCAATGAAAACAATCGTTACTTTTACGATGAACCCGGCGATCGACAAGAGTTCAAGTGTTGAACATGTGATTGCCGAACGTAAACTCTACTGCAAACCCCCGCGCTTTGAGCCTGGAGGAGGCGGGGTGAATGTCTCCCGGGCGATCAAAAAGCTGGGAGGGGAATCGGTGCTCCTCTATCCCGCAGGGGGCTATACAGGAAATAGGCTTAAGGATCTCCTGGAAGAGGAAGGAATCACCCACCGGCCGGTTCCCATAGAAGGAACGACGCGGGAGAGTCTTGTCGTGCTGGAGGAATTCACCGGGCAACAATTCCGTTTTGGAATGGCCGGGCCGGTTCTGAAGAATGAAGAATGGAAGCGATGCCTCCAGGAGCTATCCGCGATCCGTCCACAACCCGATTACCTGGTCGCAAGTGGAAGCCTTCCCCCCGGCGTGCCCCCCGATTTTTATGGCAGGGTGGTGCGGATCGGAAAGGATCATGGAGCAAAGGTCATCATTGACACATCCGGCGATGCCCTGAACCGGGCGCTGCAGGAAGGTGTCTATCTGATAAAACCCAATTACCGTGAATTCAGGGACCTCGTGGGGCAGGACATGAAAGAAGAGTCGCAGATTGAGACGGAGGCGGTGAAGATGGTAAAAAATGGCCGGTGTGAAATCCTGGTCATTTCTCTCGGCGCGGCCGGCGCTCTGATAGTATCGGAAGAGGTTCTCGAGCATATCCGGCCGCCCACCGTGCCGATTGTCAGTAAGGTCGGGGCCGGCGACAGCATGGTGGCCGGCACGGTCCTGAGCCTGGCGCGGGGCCAAACACCGCGCGATGCCGTCCTTTTCGGGATTGCGGCCGGCGCCGCTGCCGTCATGACACCGGGCACGGAGCTGTGCCGGCGGGAAGAGGCCGAGCGGTTGTATGCAAAAATGCTTTCAGAGTCCGAATAATTTATCTCGCGCAGAATCAGGAGGTCAAGATGCGGCAATCGATGAACGAGCAACGATCGGTGGCCTATTTTTCTATGGAGATAGGGCTTGAGGACAGAATCCCCACTTACAGCGGCGGCCTGGGAGTGCTGGCCGGCGACACGATCCGTTCCGCAGCCGATCTCAAGGTGCCGATGGTTGCAGTTACCCTCCTCTACCGCAAAGGGTACTTCCGCCAGAAGCTCGAGGCGGATGGGTGGCAGCGGGAAGAGCCCGCGGCATGGGCCGTCGAGGACTTTCTGGAAGAGATGCCCCAGCGAACCTCGGTTACCGTGGAAGGGCGAACCGTTCATCTCCGGGCCTGGAGATATGAGGTCAAAGGAGTTAGCAACT
>JAOUFX010000144.1 GCA_029857975.1 Deltaproteobacteria bacterium
CGCGATTCGCGCGCACTACTGAAAGGTCGCAGTCCCGCCCCCAATCCTAGGTTTTTGCCTGCAGCTGAATGGCGCCTGTTTTCGAGAGTTTTTCGATGTCGGCCCTGCTGTAGCCGAGTTCCGCGAGGATTGTATCCGTGTGCTCGCCCGGAAGTGGCGGCGGCCCGGATTTTTCTACAGACAGACCTTCGTAGCGCACGGGGCCCCCGACGAACTTCGCCTTGCCCGTCTTTGGGTGCTCCACTTCTTCCGTTACCCCGAGATGAAGGACCTGTGGGTCCTCCAGAACTTCTTTCATGTTATATAACGGGCTCGCCGGAACATCGTTTTCTTCCAGAAGACGCAGCCATTGTTCCCGGTCCTTGGTCGCGAAAGTCGGAGCCAGTTCCTTTTCCAGTTGCTCGAAGTTTCGGCGCCGGTCGTCTCGAGTTTTGAACCTCGCATCTTCCGCAATCTCCATTCGATCCGCGGCTTTCAAGAGCGCGAGCCAGAATTTTTCCGGTACCGAGCAATGAATTGCCAGGGGCAAATTATCCCTCGTTACGAATGCGAACGCGTGACCGTTCTTGACTCTGGCGATGCGATTGGGAACCGTGCCGGTGCTGAAATAACCGGCAGCGGTTTCGCCGATGAACGACAGGGTCGCCTGCAACAATGAAGTTTCCACTTTCAGGCCTTGGCCGGAGGTCTGCCGCGCCAATAATCCGCCGAGAATCCCGTAAGCGGCTGAAAACCCTGTTATATAATCCGATAGGGCAACGCCCATGATCTTTGGCTCTTCAGGATCCGTGAGCAAACCCAAAAGGCCGCTCATTGCCTGACCCAGAGTATCGAAGCCCGGCTTTTTCGCATAGGGGCCGGATTGGCCGAAAGCCGAAATGGAGCAATAGACAAGTCTGGAGTTCAGTGCTCGCAAGGTCTCGTAGCCCAGGCCGAGGCGCTCGGCGGCGCCAGGACGAAAATTCTCGACAAAGACATCGGCCTTTCGGGCCAAATCGAGGCAGATTTTCTTGCCTTCAGGCGCTTTCAGATCCAACGAGATGCTCTGTTTGTTGCGATGCAGATGCGCAAAGTTCGGACTATAGTACTCACCGGGGGCGAAGTAACGGTAAGGATCCCCGTCCGGTGGGGCTTCGATTTTAATGACTCGCGCACCCAAATCAGCCAGCAGCGCGGTTGCGTAAGGGCCGGTGACGTAGGTAGCACATTCGACGACTGTTACATCTTTGAGTACAGAGACAGGCATCTGTCTACTCCTTTATTCTGTTCTTAAGAAGCGCTTTTGAGAGCGCAGAATAGATGCTGTGGGCAAAACCTGAAGATAGACCTACCAGAACAAAAACGATGCTCATAATTGGAGGGGACCCCCAACAGGCAAATGCTTGGAATGCTTTGAAACAGATTTGAAGAGGGGCACTTGCTGTAGCTTCCGCGGGCTCCTGAGTATCGATCCCCAGGAGCCCGCAGTACCGACTATATCGCGGCTATTTGTTAAATTCGGGTTTTCTCTTTTCCAGGAATGCGGTAACCCCTTCTTTGCAGTCTTTGGCACAGGAGATATCGCCGGCCCCCAAATAGGCAATCTCCAGGGCTTCCGCCAGCGTCTTGGCCTTTGCGGCCTTGTTGATGACCCCGCCGATGATTCCCAGGATTTCCTTGCTGAGTGGAAGATCCTCGGCCATCGGCGCTTCAGGAACAGTGAACGGGGGAATTTCAACCGGCCCCTCGCTGATCCTGGGTATATTTCCCTGGAGTCTGTTCACCTCAGCGATGGCCGCATCAATCAGATCGGGGAAGCTCGACGCAGTCTTTTTCACAATTCCGATTTCCACGGCCTCTTTCACCGTCATTCTTTCGGCTTTGCCGATCATTGCGTGAAATTTCGCCGCGGCCTGGGGCCATTTGCGATACGGGATAACGACGCCTCCCATCCCGGGTATCATCCCCAAGGTGATCTCCGGAAGCTGCAGAAATGCCTTTTCCATTGCCACCATGCTATGGCACCGGATGGCCAGTTCGGTGCCGCCTCCCATGGCAAGCCCGTTGAGAGCCGCAACAACCGGTTTATTCATCCGGTCGATGTACTCCAGGACTTTCGAATTTCCGCGTGACAATGCCTGGCCCTTCTCATGGTTGCCGAAGGTAGCGAAAAACCCGCCGATATCGGCGCCGGCGCAAAAAGCCCTGGGGCCGTAACCGGTGATCACGAATCCTTTAACGGACGGATCTGCTTCACCTTTTTTGAGCTCGGCGAGTATTTCGTTACAGGTGTGGTCACTCAGCGCATTAGCCGCCTGGGGCCTCCGGATTGTGAGGATGGTTACCCCTTCCATCCGGTCGACCAGGATGTCCCGCGGGAAATCAAGATACTCTTCAATGGGTTTTGTGGATTGAGGGAAACCGGGGCGCTCGGCATTGAACTTCTGCATTATGCTGGTAACCTTTTCAGGACCCAGATCGGCCATAAGGTCGAATACGCCCTTTTTATACGCGAGCGCGATCACGCTGCCGAAATTAAGATCGGTGCGGGTGCCGATATTCCTGTCCGCGATATCGAAAGCTTGGGAGAAGACAGAGCCCAGGAAGCGCATCCGGATCCACTCCGCAAGCTCAGGGGCTACGTCGACCTTGGTACCGGGTCTATTGAAAGCCCATTGAGCGATGGACAACAGGTACCGGGTCGGCGCATAAGCGGGTCTTTCAGCCATTCTGCGGGTTTGGGACGCGAATGTCAGCGGATTGCCGCCGCCCACGCCCGTCACATAGAAAGGCCCGGCGCCGAGAAACTCTTCGCTGACGCAATCGATTTCTTTGCAGGTTGCCTTTTCCAGCATCCATGCGGCTTCGCTCGCCCAGGTTTCAAATAACCGGTTAAGAAGGAAGGAAAAGACATTCCGGGCAGCCACCGGCGTTTTTCCGGCCTGGGCCAAAAACCAGAGCAGAAAATCGATGACACTTTTATCCGCACGTTCCCAGTTGATTACCTCGACCCCCATGCTGTACCACGCCGGTGCGAAGAAATGGGTAATCGTGGTCCTCTCCGGGCGGCGCAAATGGCTGAAGATCATATCCGCCGTCATGCCGCTGGTGTTGGATGTAATAATCGCATCCTCTGCGACAATCGATTCGACCTGTGTAAGGATCTTCTTTTTCAGCTCCAGGTTTTCAGTTGCCGCTTCTATCACCAGGCCGCAGTTTTTGAGGCTATTGTAATCAGTGGTGTATACGATATTGCCCAGGATGGAATCCACCTGCTCGGGGCGCAGCTTTTTCTTCTCTACTCCTTTTTTTGCATATCCTTCAAACCGTTCCTTTGCTTTCTTGAGAGGTTCTTCAATCACATCCACAAGGTACAGTTTCTTCTCCGGAAAGCCGGTCCGGAAAAAATAGGCGATATCGGGGCCGATATTCCCGGAGCCGATCACCGCCATCTCTTCGGGTATCGGCCGGGTGGGACGAATGAGGAAGGGATTCTGAAAGCTCGGGTAGATACTGTCGTTTTTAGTCATATGATGTCTCCTGCGAATGTCATCCGCTGTTAATTCACCTTGAAAACCAGGGCGGCTCCTGAATCGCCTGCCGCGCAACCGGCCACTAGTCCATAACCGCCGCCTTTTAGAACCAGTTCCTCGATCAGTTCAATAGACAATCTCATGACTGTGGGCCCTTGGGGGTGTCCGAAAATCAGAGAGCTTCCGTAATTGTTGAATATCTTGTCGTCGATCCCCATCTCCTTTCTCATGATAATGTCGTTAACGGAAAACGGATTATGGGTTTTAACCGCCTTAAGATCGGACACCTTTATGCCCGCCCTTTCCAGGGCTTGCGCCGATGCCGGGACCGGCGCATCAGGCATGTGCGCCTTTTTGGCGCGCGCAAATCCATAAGAAAGAATCTGGATGGTCACGGCCTTGTCGGCGGAAAGTGAAGCCGCTTTCTCCTTTGTGGTGACGATCATGCCGGCATTCCCATCGGCCGCATGGGTCTGGGCGCCGACGGTTATGATGGAATCCGGGACGACCGGTCTCAGCCCTGCCAGGCCTTCGGCGGTACAGGGGGTAATCCCTTCGTCCTCTTCCACAAGGACGGTCTTTTTCTTGGAGAGCCTGACTTCCACGGGAATCATATAGCGTTTCTGAAATTTGCGGTCATCCGCCGTCGACATCGTGTACTTCATGTATCGATCGAGAACCAGGGCATCGGATTCTTCCCGGGTGATGCCGTGCTCCTTTACGACATTGTTGGCCGTGCCCAAGGGGCCGGTGTCGCCGGTCGGTTCAAAGTTGAAACCGTCCACCATCCAGCTCTCGAAGTCCGGCTTTCCGCCGAGGCCTGAAGGATTCGGCCAGAGGATGTTCGGGCAATTTGATGTTCGGTCACAGGTAGCCACCAGTACATTGGCGTTGCTTCCCACCTCGATGTAAGATGCGGCAACATTGATAGAAACCGTGGAGGTGGCGCACGCCTGGGCGACTCGGGGACCGCCGATATTCGGATTGCCGATCAGCGTGGCAAACCAGGGGGCATCATAAAACCACATTTTTTGGGGAACGGTTGCGCCGAAGACGATACCATCGAAGATGTCAGGCGTGATCCCGCGCAATTCAAAGAACCGTTTCGCCGTGGCGGCCGCCAGCTCCACGGCATGCTGATTTTGCAGCGATCCCTGCCAACGGCAAAAAGGCGAGCTCCAGTATCCTTTGTAGGGAACATATACATTTTTAAACATTTCCAGCTCCTTTCGAATACATTTTTCGCGAGTTTCTTCTGGACTGCATCGCACCAAGTCTCTTGGACTTTTCGCCTACCACGAGTCAACGCCTTGTGGATATCATTACCCTGATTGCTAATTGAGATCCGCATTGGTGCAGAACACCGCGAGAAGCGATGCGTGTAGCTTGATTTCCAAGCCGGCATGCGTGCGTGCCTTGAGGTGTTCCACGCCCATGCTCTCGAGTTGACTATTGACAGACTCGATGCGTTTGCGATACAGACCCAAGTCATACTCGTCGGCCCAGGCGTGCGGCTGCATGTTCTTCTTGCGAATCGGGATCAAGCGCACGCCGTCCAGCGCCTGCCATTGTTCGTCGTCAGCGGAGTTGTAGGCTTTGTCGGCAAAGACGCCCGCGTCTTCGGGCAAGTCCGCCGTCAGTTCGTAAATGGGCGTGAGATCATGATAGGCAGCTGGCACTAATTCGAATGAGACGGGCACTCCCTGGGGTGTGCAAATCAAGTGCAACCGCCAGCCGAAGAATTTCTCGCCTTTGGCGGCGCAGTAGCCGCAATACTCACGCCCACGCACCTTGCGGCAACGCCAGGCCCGCTTGCGTTTGCAGACAGGGACCGGCATACTGTCCAGAATGAAGGCTTCGCCCGCGGTGCCCAGTTCGCACAACGTGGCCAGCCCGAGTTCCAAGAACGCCGCATGCTGATGGAGTTGGCGATTGAAGCGCGAGATGCTGAGCGGCTGCCGAAAGTAGCCCAAGCGGCCCATGAGACACAAAGCCATTTCCGGATGGTTGTGGAAGTATTTGGCAGCCACCACCGCCACCGTCAGGATTTCGGCGGGTGTCATTTTGGGCTTGTATTTGATGGGCAGTTGAAGTGCGCGTTCCATGTCCGCCAAGATGACGTAAACGGTTGTCACGAAAGTGTCGTCCATGCTTGCCTCCGGCGTGAACAGGGATTGCCGGATATTGTGCCCGAAGGCAAGTCAGATCGCAAATTAGCAATCAGGGTATACCCTAATTCGGATTCCTCCGATAACCGTTCTTCTCTTGATGTTCTGTTGCTGAGATTGATGCGCAGTACCTTACCTGCATATCCTCCTGAATACATGTCCATCCTCCTGTCAGGTGACTCTTGTTGCCTAGATAATGCCAGCCTCTTTCACATAGGCGATGATACCGCATCCATCATTACAGCTTTGACAAACCGTTCTTATTTTCTTAACCTCTTCCATCGATTCCTCCACGCATCATTTTAAGTATCAATTATACTCATGCAAACTCAATATGCAATTGAGAAAGCATTCAGCTTTTCCGGTTCCTCCTTTCCGCATCTGGCGTTTGCTGTTTCCAGTATTTCGATCTGATCTCTCTTTTCAGTATTTTCCCCTGGGGATTTTTGGGCAGAGATTCCACGAACTCGACCGATTTGGGCGCCTTGTAATGGGCAATGTGTTCCTTGCAGAAGCTGATGATGTCCTCCTCTGCGGCCTGAGCATTATCTTTAAGGACCACCAAGGCATGAACTCTCTCTACCCAATAGGGATCCGGGACACCGATGACGGTAGCTTCCTTGACAGCAGGATGCCGGTAAAGGACATCCTCGACCTCCTTGGGATAGACGTTTTCGCCTCCCGTAATGATCATGTCCTTCTTCCTGTCCGCGATGTAAATGAATCCCTTCTCGTCGTAGTATCCCATATCCCCCGTATAAAGCCATCCGTCCCGAATCGTTTCCTTTGTCTCATCGGGTTTACGCCAGTATTCTGTCATGTTTCTTCTGCTTTCTACAATGATCTCCCCAATCTTCCCCGCTTCAACGTCACGACCGGCCTCATCAACGATTCGCACATGGACCCCGATACACGGTTGCCCGCAGGATGCAAGCAAGGTCTGTTCCTCCGTGGATCCCTCTGAATAGCGATGGTTTGCTCTGCTGAGAACTGTCACGTCGGGGCCAGATTCGGTTTGTCCATAGCCCTGCATGAAAATGGAGCCAAACACCGATAGTCCGCGTTTCAGGACTTCTGTCGGCATGGGGGAGGCCGCATACCATATTCGCTTGAGGCAGTGAAGATCACATTGTTCGATATTGGGCAGATTCAGCAGGGATATAAGTTGTGTCGGGACAATATGGACGTCCGTAATCTGCTCCTCGGCAATCATCTGTAGTGCTTCCGCCGGATCGAAGGAAATCCGGGGCATGATGACATTACATCCACCCATCAGGAAAAAGGGCCATATGTGACTGTCTCCGCCAATATGGAACATCGGCAGAAC
>JAOUFX010000891.1 GCA_029857975.1 Deltaproteobacteria bacterium
GCATTCCGAGGAAAAATCCCAAAAACAACATTTCAGGAAGTACTCTATGTTTTTCCGGGAAAAATTCGCCTTCCTGCCGAATTTAACGCTAACACCTACTCTTCAGCCAAAGGCTGCTTTATGGATTGCTCATTACGGGTAGCAGTTTACACCATTTGACAAAATTTGTCACTCAATGAAGTGGTATTCATCTTTTTGCTTTTATTACATTTTTCCTTTATCGAAGCTTTGTATAAATCATTTCAGTGTTAAAAAATATCACCATGATAAAAAGTTCCAAGCGCCTACCATGTGAATTTATTGGGTAATTATTCCCGCAGCCTTGGCATTTAATTCGCATTAATTCGAACTAAGGCTTTTTCCCAAAAGGAGGGCATAAGATGGGAAAAATTTTTAGGATCAGCCTCATTCTGGTTACAATTGTGCTATCTTTCTATAGCCTTAGCTTCGGTGGCCAATTAGCAAAAGGGATATTCCCTTCGAATTCTTCTAATGAGTTGATTTTTGGAAAATGGATATTGCACCTGGAAGGGGAGCCTCCTTTTTCATCGCCCGAAAAGGCAGGATCTGGAAGTAATCTCTATGGCGCTAACCCAAGCAAAGCCATTCGGAACCGAGAATTCTCCATGAATCCTGAGATTATAAATACCATGCAATCTCCTGCTACAACTGAAATTCAAAAAAAAGATCTGTTCCATTTCGAGAACAGCCAGCTATCGAAGGGAAATTCCAGCTATAATTTCGGGAATATCCATCTTACAAAAACCAATCTTGATCCTTCCTTAGACTTCATCTCCAGTTTGTCCGTGGCTCAATATGAAGAAGAAAATCCTCTATCCTGGACATTAGAAAAATTTAAAGAGAACGATATCTTCAAATCCATCGCAATCCTTTTGGAATTAAAATTGATCTTCTAGAATCCTGAGAAATAGACCGAGCCAAGAGCCTTCTGCGGATTGCCTACTGTAATCTATCCTTCTTTCAAAAACCAGGGTCTTGTCGATTTCAGGAAGAAATTGATAGTGTTCGTCAGATCAGGCCTTGGTTTTTACATGTTTTGGGATTGGGACATTCAATTCTCGGCCCATTCCCACTGCACCCTGTCTTGAGCAATAGGTTGGCGACAAATATTTCCTTCCCGCATGAGAAGTTCCAAATTATTTTCCACATCCCTTAATTCCATGTCTAATTGCGGCGCGATAGATTTAACCAGACCTTTCAAACCATTGGATTCCCGGAGAGTGTTTCCATAACGCTCTAAGATCTCTTCTCCAATCAGGCGCCGCAAAAAACTCCAGTGGCGGTAACGCTGGAGTTCATCCCGATGCTCCTTGCCGAGCCTCCCTCGACCTTCCGCCTCCAGGAGATCTTGTAAATATTGGCTTATACCTCTGCGGTAATTGTTCACAGCCCGGCTTAGATGCCATGGCTTTATAGTGGGGGTTGCGGTTAGGGGATACCCTTGCCCATAAAGATTCCAGTTGTTGGAAATGATCTGAATGCCCCATTCGGCGGCCCGTTCCCTTAGCTCAGTTCCCACGTAGGGGGTAAGCAAATTCAAGCTGTAAGGAACGCCCAAAGATTCAGCGAAATCTAAGGTCTGGCGCAAGGTTTGGGGAGTTTCACCCGGAAGCCCTAATACGAAGGAGGCCAGGACTCCAATACCCGCGTCGCGAGCCATCTCCACCGCCCGGCGAGTTTGCTCTGGGGTGATACCTTTGCGGATATGTTGTAAGATCTCCGGGCTTCCGCTCTCAGCTCCAAAGAGGATTCGTTCGCAGCCCGCCTGGCGCATTCGCGACAAGATTTCTGGATCGACTGAATCCACCCGGGCATAGGCTCGCCACTTTACGGAAAGACCCCTGCGGTCCAACTCCTGGCAGACGGCCAAAGTCCGCTCCCTCCGGAAAGTAAACAGGTCGTCTTCCACACGGATCTTTCTAAAGCCAAGTTTTGCCAGAGCCTCCATTTCATCCACTACCGAAGCAGGGCTGCGGAACCGCCCCTTGGCCCCGATCATCTTGCGGCCCACGCAGAAAACGCACTGGTGAGGGCAGCCCCTGGAGGTAAGGACGCTCGCTCCATCCCCGAAAGCTCTATACTGGGAGAGTTTAAGTAGATGCCACGCCGGCCTGGGCAATTGATCCAGATCTTCCCGGAAGGGGCGGGAAGGGTTGCGACAGATACTTCCATCCGCCCCCCTCCAGCTTATCCCCA
>JAOUFX010000892.1 GCA_029857975.1 Deltaproteobacteria bacterium
AATCGATCTGATCTATTTTCCCGTCTCGAAGGAGGGCTATCCTTTCGATTAATAAATCCTTTCGTATCGTAACAATGGTGTCTAAATTTACAACACATTTCTTAGGGAGCCCATCCTCAGGACCGAGCTCAACTTCCACCGGAATGCCTCTGATCGTAGAGGTAACCTCTGCCACGGTGACTGCATTTCTTACAACATAGGCCTCATCACGTGAAAGAAGAACGACCGGACGCCGGCCAACGGGTAATGGTAGCTCGGCCCACCATACTTCACCCCTTCGCATTACCACTCCTCTGAAGAGAATGCACTGAGGGAAGCCTTCTCCCAAGCCTCTATGCTGGCCAGGTTTTCAGGAACCCTTTTGTATCCATCTTCATAAACCTTTACCAGCCTTTTCTTTTCTTTTTCTTCCTTCCAGAGTTTAACGGTCTGGCGAATAAATTCACTCCTGGACAGGCCGTTTTTCTTCCTTAAGGCCTCCAATTCTTTAAATTCTCCACCCGGGATACTCACTGCGAATTTAACAACATTACCCATCTGATTGCCTCCCTTGGTATAATCATTTTCATACCAAAGTATAATTTAATTATATGACTCCGTCAATACTTTTCTTGTGTCTGGGGAACGTTGTTGACTTCTTTCGCTTCTCAATTTCATGCCGTCAGGCGTAAGGAAAGAGGCAATCATAGAGCGCATGGAGCATAGCGAAAAGGGATAAAAGCAATATAGCTCATGGCTCATAGCAATTAACTACATGTTATTGGTGATAGGTCATGGGCAATGGGCTATAGGGAAAGATAACAAATGGGTCATTGGGTTACTTGCGTTTGTAGAGTTTGTTGCGTTCATTGCGCTTAGAAATTGAGGTGGAGTTCGAGGCCGAAAAGATGATGGATTTTATTACCGCCGGCGATGGAGCTGGGGTCTTGGAATTTTTCGATGATATACCTGCCTTTCACGCTCATCCGGTCATGGAGCAAATATTCCAGGTCGGCACCCCCTTGGTAGGTACTTGTTTGGACGGCCTCTTTCTTCCCATGGGTCTCAGCGTCAAAATCAATCCCCAATAGAGCCTGGGGTGATAAATAGGCCGTAAGACGAGCAAAATAATCTTCTCCATCGCTTCCCACATGATGGCCAAAAATCCGGTTATGATAGACGGGAGGATAAGAACCATGTTGATACCAGGCCTGGGGAATATATTGGTCGGAGGTATTGGCATATTCAAAGCGTAGAGTCATACCTCCAAAAAGAAGGAGATCATTCAAAACAAGACCTAATATGTACGCCCTTCTATCCGGGGGATATCCTGTATCTTCAGCACCCCATTCCCCATAAAATTTCAGGGAGCGGGCAATGGGTAAAATTTTATCAAGGTTCGGCCAGCGTAAAGAAAAATCCACGGAAACCTGCTGGTTACTTTCCTTTTTCCCTTCCAGGTTCCGGTTGCTATATAATATTTCCAAATAATCCCCAAAACTTAAATCCGTTCTGCCATCCCCGCCGAATATGGCCACCTGAGAAATACCCAGGTCAAAAATCGGATGTGGTTTGATATTCAAGCGCAAACCGTAAAGCAGGGGATTGGGAACGGAAGGCTCACCATAATCAAGGCGGGATAAGAAAATATTAAATTTGAAAGGCCCCAGGATGGGCAAAAGAAAAGGGTGGGGGTTGGAAAGCTTAATTAGATCAAAGGGGCGGGCATTATTGGTCATCAACAAGGAACCATGATAACCGGGGCCCCACCAGAGGGAATCCCGCCCGACTTGCAGCTCAATTCTGGCACCTTCAATTTTAAGGTATCCTTTTTCCAATTCCACCTTGACCTCTTCACCCTCGAAGGTTTTCAGGATCGGCTGGTAGTAAAGGGAAAAATGATTCCAGAGCCGGCCTTCGCCCTGGATCTCTGCCGAAAAATTATGGTGCTTTTGATAGACGATTCCATCATTGTTGTAAATTGGATAAATTGTATGTTTGGGGGGGTTGGCGCTCTGGGGGCGGATAACCGCATTATCCGTCTGGTATATATATTTAAAAACAACCTCGTCAACCGGCTTTAAATAGGTGGGGGCACGCAATCCGTCCACAACCCCCAAATCAATCAACTCAACTTTCAGCTCCTTTTTGAGTCGTTCGAGCAGGGAAGGAATCAATTCTTTATCGGCAAAGCCTGAGGATTTTTCCCGAGAGGAAAGTTCTTCCCATTTTTTTT
>JAOUFX010000893.1 GCA_029857975.1 Deltaproteobacteria bacterium
CGGCACGGCGTAAACTTTCATCTCCGCATTTTTAGCGGTTTGGATGTCGATTACGGAATCACCGACAAAGACGGTAACATCCTTTTTCAACCCCATTTTCTCCATGGCGAAAAAAAGCATTTCCGGGTGAGGCTTGTTTTGCGGGACATCCCCATCTCCCACGATGACCGTAAAAAGTTTCTTCATGCCAAAATGCTCAAAGATCGCCCGAGAGAAACGGCCGAGTTTGTTGGTCGCGACCGCTAACTGGATTCCTCGACCATAGAAAGCTTCCAGGACGGAACGGACATCCGGCAGGAGATGGGTATGGTCCCGAAAAATTTCTTCATATTTCTTTCGGAATAAGATAAGGGCCTGGGGAACCTTTTCTTCGCCTAACAGCTCCCCGAAGGTATGGCTCAAACCCCGCCCAACGACCTTTTTGACTTGGTCGTAAGATAAAGGGTTAAGCCCCATATTGTTATAAACATGTTGAAAACTAAGGTAAATAGCCTGATAAGAATCTACCAGGGTGCCGTCGAGGTCGAAAATTACACCTTTAATTTTTTCTATTTTCATCGATTTTCCTTTCGATGTTTTTTTAGTTGGTCGAGTAATTGGTAGTGATTGCCGGCAACCTCGCCGAGCTCCACGTCCGGCTTAATTCTTTTCCCGTGGAAGTCCGATCCTGCGGTGACGAGAAGGTTGTGTTTCAGCGCAAAGATTCTGAACGCTTCTTGTTGCCGGGCATCGTGATAAGGGGAGTAGACTTCGAGCCCCTCCAGTCCGTTGGCAACCAATTGCCGTAGATTCTTCTCCCCGGTATCAGAAGGGTGGGCCAGGACTGGAATTCCTCCCAACTCCTTTACTTTGTGGATCGCTTGGGTGGTGAAAATATCTTCCATCTGGATGAAGGCGGGTTTTCCGCCCCGTAAATAATCCCGATAGAAATTAACGTAAGGGGAATAGGAGCGGTCACCGTCGATGTAAGGGCGAAGACGCGGATCGTTTACGTTTTCCTTCCGGCTGAGGATGGCTTGCAGGAAGGACATCCCCGTGGGAATACGGTCCGCAGAGAATTTACCCAGGTCATTCCAATCGAAAATAAATCCCAATTCGTTCAATTTTAAGACCCTATTCTCCGCCTGTTCTTTCTTCTTCTGATGAATGGATTTCAGCCAATCTCTCAAGGCCTGATGGCGGGGTTGGACATAGAAGGTGAGCAGGTGGAGGTCGAGGCCATTATGAAAGGTGTTGAGTTCCATGCAGGGAATAAATTCTATGCCGAATTCCCCCGCCAATCGCAACCCCTCCTCAACATTCGCCACCGAGTTGTGATCAGCAAAAGCGATCGCCCTCAATCCCTTTTCCCGGGCCATCGCGAAAATCTCTCGGGGAGAGTGTTGCCCGTCGGAAGAAGCATTGGTATGAATGTGCAGGTCAATCATTAGTTTAACTTACCTTCCCCCGACACCCTTAATGAGCTGGTTCTTGGATGATCCGTCTAACCCAAAAATAAACGATGAACAGCAAAACGGACATGAAAATAAAAAGAGGGCGGATACCGAGCGAGGCGGCCAAAAACCCTCCAGAGACCGGGCCGACAACATTGCCGAGGAGCAAACCGCTGCGCGTGATCCCCAAGATTCCCCCCCGCCGCTCTGCGGAAACATTCAACGAGGTTAAAGTGTAGAGCGCCGGGAGAATTCCCCCCACAAAGAGGCCGTAGGCAAAGCGAAGAAGTAATAGCTGGTAGGCATGACTGACGAAAGCCTGGGGCACGCAGGTGATTCCGGTGCCCACCAGAGTAATCGCCAGAATTTTTTTATAACCCATTCGATCTCCCCTTTTTCCCCAGTAAGGGGCCGAGATGAGGCTGGCGAATCCGGTGATCGCAAAAATTCCACCCGCCACTGTGGCTATATGATCCGCTTCCGGCCAAAGCATTTCTACGAACAGGGAAAGAACGGGTTGAATCGACATAACCGACGTCTGGACGATGAAGCCGACGGCAAAAATAATGATCAAAACGGGAGAGGTGAAAACGAAACGAAAATTGGAGAAAAACCTTGAGGATTTCATCTCCTGGGGAGGACGCTCGTTCTCCCGGACCAGGAGGATGACTAAAATAATAGCCGCCAATCCAAAGGCAGCGGTGATGAAGAAAACATGCCGATAACCGATCTGGTCGGCCAGAAGACCTCCGAGGAAGGGACCGATAACCGCGCCCGT
>JAOUFX010000894.1 GCA_029857975.1 Deltaproteobacteria bacterium
TCTATTACCCGTATGGCAGGTCAAGGTTTTTAATAAAATCATTCCCTTCTATATCCGGATGGAAAAAATCATTCCCCCTCTTTGGGGGCAATCCTTGATCGCCGTCGGGGAGAAGACCTGAAAAGATCGGGGAGAGCTTGAAAAACTTAATGATCGAGGGAGCCCTGATAGGCGACGCGGTCCACTTCCTCAATTGTGGTCAATCCTTGCAAAACCTTGCCCAGCCCATCCTCCCTCAAAGAAATCATTCCCGTTGTTTCTTGGGCCGTTTGGCGAATGACCTGAGTGGAGGCTTTGGCGGAAATCAGCTGTTTAATCTTTTCATTGGTGTAGAAGAGCTCGAAAATTCCCTTCCTTCCTCTATATCCTGACTGCTTACAACTTGGGCAGCCCTTTCCCCGGTAAAGAATAAGGGGCTCCTTTCTTTGGGAAAATTTCTCACCCAACTCGGCCAGGATCTGCGGATCCGCTTCGTGGGGGATTTGGCAATCTGGACAGTTGGTTCGCACCAGGCGCTGGGCCAATACGCCGAGGACCGACGAGGAAATCAGGTAGGGTTCGACGCCGATGTCCATCAGCCGGGTAACCGCCTCCGGGGCATCGTTCGTATGCAGGGTACTCAACACCAAGTGGCCGGTCAGAGCGGCCTGGATGGCTACTTCGGAGGTTTCCAAATCCCTGATTTCACCGACCATAATAACATCCGGATCCTGGCGTAAAATGGACCTGAGTCCGGCCGCGAAGGTAATTCCCGCTTTAAGATTGACCTGGGTCTGCCGGATCATAGGCAGGCGATATTCTACTGGGTCTTCGACCGTAATGATGTTTTTTTCCGCGGAATTGATCATATGCAAAGAGGCATAAAGAGTGGTGGTCTTACCGCTTCCGGTAGGACCGGTAACCAGGATGATCCCATTGGGCCTGCGGATCAACTGCTTGTAGCGGGAAAACATGTCTTCGGCGAAACCTAAATCCTCCAATTTGATCAAGGGGCTTGATTGATCCAATAAGCGGAGGACGACATTTTCTCCGTAAATGGTGGGAAAGGTGGAGACCCGGATATCAAAACTGCGGTTCCCCAATTTGACGTTTAAGCTTCCATCTTGGGGAAGGCGGGTCTCCGCAATATCCATCTCGGCCATAATCTTAATGCGGGAGGTGAGTAAGGGATGGATCGTTTTAGGCAGAGTCAGTAATTCATGCAAAAGGCCATCAACGCGTAAGCGGACGCGTAAGACTTTTTCCTCCGGTTCAAGATGGATGTCGCTTGCCCGATCCCGAATCGCCTGGATCATGATCCCGTCGAACATCTGGGTCGCGGAAGCTTCTTCCAATTGACCGGGGCGGGGATCCTTGACCGCCAGATTATAGGTTTTGCGGTATTCGATAGGTTCTACGGACGAGGGACTCCCCTCTCCTTTTACCAACTGCTGGATTGTACTCTGGAGCACCGTAGCGGGTGATCCGTAATGTTTGTCAAGCGCTTTTTGGATCTTTTCCTCTGGGCTGATGGCGATTTCCAAATCCGTTTTCGTCGCGTTTTTCACCTCATCCAGGGCAAAGATGTTAAGAGGATTCGCTATGGCTACTGTTATTGTGTTCCCAATCGCAAAGAGCGGAATGAGGGTGTGCCGCCGGGCCATCTCTTCCGGAATCATCTTGATCACCTTATCATCGAGCAGATAAGTATTCAGATCGATGAAAGGAAGGCTGAAGTAATCGGCCAGACATTGCATAATCCGATCCTCCTTAGCATACTTCAGCCGGATGAGGGTCTGTTCTAGCCTCTCCCCTCTCAGCTTCTGCTCTTGCAGGGCCTTTTTTAGCTGGTCGGCAGTGAGGACTCCCAAGTTGATTAAATAGTCGCTAAAACCTATTTTCCCCTCAGCCATAATTTTTAACTCTCTTTTCTGGACATTTTATACGCCTTCCAAGGAAGCCTGCCAAGGGCCCTTTCTTCCGGGCCCGTGAAATCAACGTTGAATAAGCCGGTTCTTTGGCCCTCCATTAATTAGGAATGGTCCCTTTTTTTCTATCCTTTAGGGTCCGTATCAAATAATTTAAATTCCTCTTCACCTTCGCCACCAAATCGGGATGGGTCCTGTAGGATAACTGGATAAATTTTTGATAATGGTCAATGGCCAGTTCTATTTGTTCTGCCTGCTCATAGAGCAAACTGATATTGTAGTGGGTTTCCCCATGAAGCGGAT
>JAOUFX010000066.1 GCA_029857975.1 Deltaproteobacteria bacterium
CTGGCGTTCCAATATTTATCCGCAATGCTGTGAAAGCGGGTATCATCGCGGGACAGACTTTGGAGAGTGGCATCAATGGCCTGCTTCTCCGAACAGATTAGGCCAATCTGAACCTGGCCCTCGGAAAGGGCGAAGACCTGGGGCCTAAGCATCGCGGTGTCGGTAATACCGATGAGCTGAAAACATCTTTGATAGGAATCATTCCGGGCAATAATGAAAAACCAGGGCCCATCGGGCGACCCATGGATATGCCGGGCCAGGATTTCCCGGTAAATTTTCTGCTTGGCGACGGGCAAGCGCTCAAAATCCAGCTCCGTAGTCGGTGCCAAAGCCTCGATAATATACTCCAGCGGGTAACCGTGCACCCGGTTCAAAAGATCAAAAAGTAATACCGAGACTTCCGTATCCGTGAGGAAAAGGGGAACTAAATTCCACTGGCGGAGATATTCGCAGACGGAATGATAATTGGCAAAGTCTCCATTATGCACCAAGGCTTCATCCATCCCGATGAAGGGATGAGCTCCACCGGGATGCCAGACTCTGCCTTTGGTCGGATATCTTTGGTGGGCGATCCAGATGTGGGCTCGGCAATTTTCCAGTTTATAGTATTGGGCTGCCTGTTCGGCATACCCAACAATCTTCAGAATCATCATGTTGCGGCCGTGGGATAGGACAAAAGCCTTCTTTTCCCCGAGGGCGGCGTAAAATTTCCGGTTGAGTTGAAAGCTATTTTGAAAAATAAATTCGTCTTCCACCTGGCGAAGTTCCATGTCCAGGAATTGATTGCTGACGGTAAAGTCTCGCAGTGCCTCCTTTTTTACCCGTACAAAATAACGGTAAACGTCGGGAGGTTTCACTTCCAAGCCTTCAATTTCCCGATAATCGTTGACCGTGGGAATTCGCGACGCGTGATGAATTTCCAAGAAAGGCTCGATGAAGGATTGCTCCACTGCCGAGCGAGCCTCGGGGTCCAGACAGGCGACCTGGAGCAGATAATCTTCCTCCAGCACCTGTTCGGAGACACCCAAGTCTTCGGCGCAGAGACCTACAGCGGCAATCCCTCCTCCCTTTCCATTGCCCCGGTTGTGCATCTGGCGGGAGGGTTCGATGATATGGCAGCCGCTCACCGGAATGGAACTGGCAAACCCCGTCACCCCGCACCCTCCCTCTTCCTCGGCCTTCCAGCGCGGACGTTCCGGGATTTCTTTAATCATTTTCCCCCGGGAGAAGATAACTTTTTGGATATTTTGCCATGGGTTACTCATCTCAAACCCCGTTCCTAAATCTCTTGGCCACAGAGGTCACAAAGATTACCGAGAAGAAATAGGATCAAAAATGTTTTTACAATTTCTAATCTTTGCCTTTTTATACTTTTCTTTCTTTCTTTCATCTCTGTGATCTCTGTACTACTAACGTTCAAATTCCTGAAATTTTATTAAACATATTTTAATTTTATCTGTGTTTATCTGCGTCAATCTGCGTCCAATAAATTTTTGATTGCGGCTGTGCCGCGCTGTGTTCTCTGTGGCAAAAAAAAAATTAAAAACCTCTTTGGCCATTCCCCCGTAACAAAAAGGGCCTGATATCGTCGTCTCGAAAATCCCCCGGTTGATAATCCAGGTGCATCAAGAGGTCCGTTCTTCCCACCAGCTCGCCAATATTTTTTAAACCCCAAAGTTGCATCAGCGCCACCAATTGTTTTCTCCAGGCGGCGTATAGATTGATGATGCGCTGTGAACCCCACTCTACATCCACCAGTTTGGAAAGTTCAGAGTCCGTGGTGGCAATTCCCCGCGGACAACCCTGGCCGCTTTCACAATTGCGGCAGCGGATACATTCCAAGGCAACCATATCTGCCGTACCAACCACCACCCCGTCCGCGCCTAAGGCAATTACTTTGGCAATATCATAGGCGTTACGTATTCCTCCGCTGGCGATCAAGGTTACCTGGTCGCGAATTCCTTCGGCCAGCAGGAAACGATGAACCTTGGGAATGGCATATTCAATCGGCATGGCGATGTTCTTTTTGGCGATATCGGGCGCAGCTCCGGTTCCTCCATAACTCCCATCCAGGTGGATGATGTGAGCGCCTGCATAGTAACTTCCCACTGCCACCATGTCCACATCCGTCGGGGTAGAAACTTTAACCGCCACCAGGCAGCGTGTATTTACCTCTTTAATCCAGTCTATATGCTTCTTGTGGTCTTCCACGGAATAAACGCTATGGAAGGGAAAAGGAGAAAATAAAGAACTTCCCGCCACGGCTTCGCGCATCCGGGCCACAGCCGCGGTCACTTTATCGCCCAGAAGATGTCCTCCCAGTCCAGGTTTGGCACCCTGAGCATATTTAAATTCCACCAGGCGTACCCGCTGGATGGTTTCTTCCCGTACTCCAAACAACCCCGTGGCCACCTGGGTAATCATGTGGTCATCATACCTGCGCAAAGGTTCGGGGTAACCCCCTTCGCCGGTGCAGGTAAAGGTGTCCCAAGCTTCAGCAGCCTTGGCCCGGGATAACATGGTATTGATACTCACCGACCCGAAAGACATCCCCCCGCCATAAAAAGGAACGCCGATCCGAACCTGAGGCCGGCCATCGGACCTGCGATTCAAAACGATTGCTGTGGACACCTCTTCTTCTTTTTCACTCAGGGAGGAGGAGATATCTCCTTGAGCCGGAAGGCGCAACCTTATCCGGTCAAAGCCCCCTCCGGAACGGCCCATCCGATACTCCAGGTCGGCATAAGGTACCCCGCCGGTCTCCGACTGCCGCCAGGTAGATAAAAGAAGATCTGCCGGCCAGCGATAATCCTTCAGGGCCTGAAGATTAGGATTGAGGACCATCCGCAATGCCGCTTGGGGACAGCGATCGATGCAATAAAATTCCTTGCTCGCGCAGGATGGACCAAGGCATAATTCATCTTTGGGAGCCAGCATTTTTTTGCCCAGACGACGGTGCACGCCCATCGGGCAAAGATCGGCGCATTGCCCGCAATGGATGCAGGCCGGCCCACGATAAATCTTATATTTACCGATGGGATTACGGAAACGCGAAGGCGTTCGCCTGATTTCAGGAGGCCAGGACATGAATGATCTCTTCTCCCAGCGCAGATTTTTTTACAGGTTCACCGAATATCTGGCTGAAGGTTTCTTTTTCAATCTCCTCCAGAAAAATCGCCCGGCCCACTTCTCCCCGGAGTCGGCGGATATCCCGCAAACCCATCGCTCCCAAAACCTCGAGGAGTTGTCCATGCCAGGCGGCTATCAAGTTGGTGATTCTCTGTCGGCCCCAGTCGGGGTCAATCTTCTCCACTTCCACCGGGCAACCCATTCCCCGGCCACATTTTCCGCATAACCGACATTCCCAAGACAAGAGAAGGGGAATTTCAATGGAAACGGCATCCGCCCCGCAGATGATCGCCTTGGCCACGTGTTCAGCCATGGCGATCCCACCTCCGAAGATCAAGCTCAATCCGTCTCTTTTCCCTTCTTTTACCAAACGAAGATGGATACTGCGGATCAAATCTTTGATAAAGCGGGGTGAAGATGTCTGAGCTTCCCGTCCCCTTTCGTCCGCCAAGAGGTGCAGCACCTCGATCCCGGCCCCTTCCAGCCCGACAACATTTTCCTCGGAGTGGGGATCCAGGATAAGTCGAACCGCAACGACGACTCCTGGATTGATTTTTTTGATCTCTTTTACTCTTTCCCCGACTTCTGCGGTGGACGTAAAAGAAACCTGGACCATCCTTACCCTGGTTATCATTGGAGTCAGGCTTGGCAGTGGCCCGGAGGGTAGCAGGGGAACAAGGTGGCTGGCCAGCGGCCACAAGTCTTCTTCCATATCTTCCGCTCTGATGACCATCAAAGTATTCGTTTCGCGGGCCGCTTGGGCCAAAGCCAAACGAACGGAGGAGGTGAAAGAATGGAAGGGAAGAAGGTCAAAAATGATGGGAATGGATATTTCCACCCGAGGGGAAGAATCCATATCGGTAAATTCCCCCCATTGCGGGGATAGTTTCAGCGAAGGATCCGGCGAAGATTCCGTCTGGAAATGAAAGGGGACGGGTTTCAGAACCCGACCGAGCTCGACAGAGGTACTGATATATTCACGCCCATGGATGCCATCGCGGGTAGGGCGAACGATCTCGGACATATCCGTCCACATGCCGTCAAAACCCGGTCCGGCAAAGGGTCCCCCGTAGCCCCCTCCAGAAACTGGAATTTTCCCTGTCTCCGCTTGGCCCTGGTTACTGGCGATAATCTCTGGAGTCCAGTAATCGTCCCCTAAGGACCAAAACTCAGGGTTGGCGCTTTTGGACAGAATCCGGCCATAGCATCCCTGAACGCACCGGAAACAATTCTTACAAAGTGAATCTGCTGTATCGCATAGCTGATGCGCATCAAACTTGCGTTTCCGGAAAACGGAATAGACACAATTTTTTTTAACGCAGTTGGCACAATTCAGACATCCGTCCCCTTCGATGATCCCGAAAGGTCCCGGAGTAACAAACCGGGCCGGTGCCGGTTTGGGGTCTAAATGATATTTCTTGGGCATAACCAATTCCTTGACGCTTTATCAGAAGGATTCAAAGGTTCGAGGGGTTAGGGAAGGGGGAACCCTGAGACTGTATGTTTTTGACCCATGTCGAAAACGCCTCTATTCCTTCCTGCTGAATACTATCTTCCAAGACAAACCGGTGTATGCGATCTTCTTCTATGCCAATGGCGCTCAAAATTCTTTTGGTATAACGAACCCTACCCCTTGCTCTTTGACTGCCTACTATGTAGCGGCATTTCCCTTCCAGGCATCCAAAGATCGCCACCCCATCCGCCCCCCTTTCTAAAGCTTTGGTTGCGTGCAAAACCTCCAGCTTCCCCGAACAGGGCAAAGCGATTTTCTTAAGGTCGATAAGACCCGATCCGTCCAATTCTTTTAAGATCGGGGTGATCCTCTCCGTTTGATGGTGACAATAGAAAATGGTAATTTGAGCGTTCTTCATCTTCTGAGTCAATCGTTAAATATTCGTAAGGAAATTTTTCTTTCCCTCCCCTATTCTATCTTCCTCTGACCCTTTATTTATAGAATGGGCAGGTACTTTTCGATTTCGTACGAGGTGATCTGGACGCGATAGCGGTCCCATTCCACCTTTTTATTCTCGATAAAGTGATTAAAGACATGATCTCCGAGGGTTTCTCGAACCAGTTTGCTTTTTTCGGTTAAGTAAATGGCTTCACTGAGGCTTCCCGGAAGCTGTCTGATCCCCCTTCGTTTCCGCTCCTCCGCACTCATCTTGTAGACGTTTGCTTCCACCGGATCGGGCGGTTCACTTTTTTCTTCCATCCCCGCCAAACCTGCGGCAAGCATAACTGAGAAAGTCAAGTAAGGGTTACAGGCCGGGTCCGGGCTACGGTATTCAATCCGGGTGGACTCTTCCTTTCCGGGTTTGTACATGGGAACCCGGATCAGGTCTGAGCGGTTCCGTTGGGCCCAGGATAAATAAACCGGCGCTTCGTAGCCGGGAACTAATCGTTTATAAGAATTCACCCATTGACAGGTTACCGCCGTAAACTCAGGGGCGTATTTCAGCAGCCCTCCGATAAAATACCGGGCATTCTGGGAAAGGTTGTATTGCCCTTTGGGGTCGAAAAATGCGTTCCGTTTACCCTTGAACAGGGACATATGGGTGTGCATCCCGGACCCATTTTCTCCAAACAACGGTTTGGGCATAAAGGTGGCGTAAACCCCCTGCCGGTAGGCCACCTCTTTTACCACCAGGCGGTAGGTCATGACATTATCAGCCATGGTGAGGGCATCTTCATAGCGCATATCGATTTCATGCTGGGAGGGAGCTACTTCATGGTGGGAATACTCAATCTTCATTCCTAAGGCCTCGCAGAAAAGCACAGTCTCCCGGCGCAGATCCAAGGCTTCATCTCGTGGGATCAGGTCGAAATAACCGCCTTTGTCCAGAACCTCCGTTGAATTTGCATCCTTAAAATAAAAATATTCCAGCTCTGGCCCGACATAGTAAGTAAAACCCATCTTCTTGGCTTTATCCAAATTTTTCTTCAAAGTATACCGCGGGTCCCCTTCAAAAGGCTTACCATCTGGGGTGACGATGTCACAAAAAACTCTGGCCACAGCTTTTTCTTTGGGGCGCCAGGGAAGGATGGCAAAAGTGGTCGGGTCCGGGATAGCCACCATGTCACTCTCATCAATGCGGACAAATCCTTCGATGGAAGACCCGTCGAAGCCGATCCCTTCAGTAAAGGCCTTCTCGATTTCTTCTTTGGGGACGGAAAAACTCTTGAGGAAACCGAGGATGTCGGTAAACCAGAGTTTAATGAACTTTACGTCATTCTCTTTAATCATTTTCATGACTTTTCCATAATCGCCTTTTGCCATTTTTTTCCTCCTGTATTTTTATTTAAGAAAAAAATCTCGTAGTGAAGAACCCACTTAGTGCAAGTAACCTTTAGGGTTGAAATATTCTCTTCTTAGCCAGTGACCACCCGGGTTCTAATGCATAATTCCTTCATTTTTTTCCTTAATGTGTTCCTGTTAATCCCTAATCTTTTCGCCGCCCGAACCTGGTTCCCTTTTTCTTCCTCCAAAACAAGGCCTATTAAGGCCCTCTCCACTTTCCCGATTATGTGCTCATGGATATTTCCATCGCTTTCTGTCCCCAGTTGTTCTCTTAAATATCCGCGCACGATTTCTTCGAAAACCAAATAGGGCGTTCCCTCCCCGCCTTGGTTTCCCATATATCTCTCTTTCCCTAAGGTCAATGTCCTCAAGGTTTTTAGATTGTCCTGGGGGAAAATCTTTTCGAGTATGCTGCGGACATTGCGATCATCCTCGATCAGCAATATTGCTCCCATCTTGCACACTCCGGTTATTTTTTACTATTCCTTTAAGCAATAGCGATACCAACTGAACTTTTACCTATAATTTAAAAAATGTACAATTTTAATTAGTTATAATTAAATAGGATAATCCTCCAACGATGGAAAAAAATTATTTCTTGGGGCTTTTTGCTAAGATTTTGAGCAGGCCCAATTGTCGTTGAGAAAATTACTCAAAAATTTAAGTATATCAGGAAAGTTAGCATTATGAATAGAAAATGGGCAGGTTGCTTAAAAATCGTCAGTCAACTGAATGGTATCTCCTACCATTTTTCCAGCTCCTCGGCGAGTTCCTTTTTTAATTTTGAGATTACCTCTTCATCGGTCAATTTAGCCCCGCTTAAATCTTGAATATAAAAAACATCCACGACCTGGTCTACTTTAGTCGCAATTTTGGCACTCCATATATTGAGACCCAACTCGAAAATTTTCTGGGATATCCGGTAGAGGAGTCCAGGGCGGTCATGAGTGTAAATTTCAATAACGGTATAAAAATCAGAAGCCGTATTGTCAACTTCAACCTTGGTGGCCCGCCAGGAAGGTGGATAGCATTGAAAAAGAGGGAGAACCATTGCCGCCAACAATGAATTCACCTCCACGTTTCCTTCGAGAACGTTTTTTAAATCTTCCTGGAGTTTTGTCCATCTGCGGGTTTGGAAAAGACCTTCGTCGATCAAATTTTGAACACCGAATCGATCTACGGCAATGCCGTTTTCCCAGGTGCTTATCTGGGCTGAAAGAATGTTCAAAAAATTGGCGGTTAAAACCCCCGAAATCTTGGAGAAGAGGCCGGGTTTATCCCGGGCCACCACGGTTACTTCCTCGCATCCTTCTTCCGGTCTCTCTTCGCCCTCTAAAACCACTATTTGGTCATTTAATTTTTCAGCCATGAGAATCTGCTGGGCAATGGCCCAACCTTCATGAACCGCATAATGTCTGGGGGGAATGTTAACGAGATATTCCGACACCCGCGGAGAGGGAACCTGCCCGGCAAGAAGGTCCATGGCCTCTCTCTGAATTTTAATCAACCGATCCTGATCTTCCCGGCCGAGACCTTCTCCTTTTTCCAATAGGTGCAGGGCTTTGAGAAAAAGCTCCCGCATCAGAGTGTCTTTCCAAGCTGTCCATGAGGAAGGGCCGACCGCCCGGAGGTCCGCAAAACCCAATAAATAGATCATCCGCAGTCTTTCCCCATCCCTTACGGTTTGGGCGAAACGAAAGATGAGGTTCTCGTCGTTTAAATCCCTTCGTTGGGCAATTTCAGAAAAGATCAAGTGTTCTCGCACCAAGAACCGGAGAGTCTCGATCCTTGCCTTTGAAAGTTGCAGCCTTTCTCCGATCGCAGCGGCAATTTTTTCTCCGCGCTGGGCGTGAGAAGATCCTTCGGCTTTGCCCAGGTCATGGAGTAGGGCTGCCAATTTTAACAGGCCGGGGTCTTTGATCTCCTTCATCAGCTCGCTGAACAACGGCCAGGGATTACCCTCCTGGTTTTTTTCCAGGTTTTCTAACTCCCGCACGGCGTAAAGAGAATGAACATCTACAGGGTAGATGTGGTATCGGTCATATTGTACATGGCAGTATATTCGGTCAAACTCGGGGAGGAACTTTCTTAAAAACCCAGTCTCCAGCATAATCTCCAAAACCCGATAAAGGTATCCAGGCTGCTCAAAAAAAGAAAGGAATGACTTGACCGATTCTTCGGCGCACCGAAACCGTTCCCCGCCTGAATCCAAATGTTCTGTGATATTTTCTTTGAGGCGGGCTTCCATCTCCACCCCGAGATGATGGATGGCCTCAAAAGGCCTCCACAAATGGAGAGGATTCCGGTCGAACCGAGCAGGGTCGGCCATAACCAGTTTGCCATGGTAGAGAAAGAATCCCGGGACAACTTCTGTTGGAGTTCCTCGCCCCCAATTCACGGGAAAAGCGGCCTGTCCGTTGAGGCATTTTTCCAATAAGTTCTGAGAAAAGTGATAAACGTGGAGGGCGTGAGTAAAATATTCCTTTAAGAAGGATTCTGTGGCCATGAGGGAATTTTCTGCCCGGTATCCAAGGGCGTCGGCCAATGCTTCCTGGTCCTCAAAGGAAAGTCGATCTTCTTTCCTGCCGTGAAGGTAGTGGAGCTGGTTGCGCACTCGCCAGAGAAATTCAACCGCCCGGGAATAGGTTTGCCACTCTTATTTGGAAA